>JAEXTI010000133.1 GCA_023406965.1 Chloroflexota bacterium | reverse complement strand
GCAGTTGGAAAAGGTGGGGGGCGATGGGTTGGTGAGCGATTTGACCGCCCGGCTCGAGGTGATCAAGGTGGGCGGCAATTTGGGCATCCAGGCTTGCGAGTCGGTGCTGATTGAGAAAGTGGGCGGCGAGGTGTATGCGCGCGGGATGTTGGCGGATCTGACCGTGAAGCGCGGGGGGGGTAGCTTTGAGGGCGTGGACCTGGCTGGGCCGGTGGTGTGCGAATCGGCGGGCGGAGAATGCCTGCTGGGTGTGAACAGCGGGGTGGTGCAGGCGCGTTCTGGGGGCGATTTGCACCTGGGCCTGAAAAAAACCAACGGCGAAGAGGTGAATCTTCGCGCTGGCGGGGATATCTTCTTGTTTGTGGCGCCGGATGCCGACGCCCGGATCGAGGCTTCGAGCGGGGGGGCTTCGGTGCGCGTTTCGCTGGGAGGGCAGGTGTCGCGGATTGATGAGAAAGACTATCTGTTGACGTTGGGGGCCGGTGTGACGCCCATCAAGCTGCGCTCGGGCGGGGATGTGCGCATCAGCGACGAGGCCTGGAAGAGCGATCAACTGGAGTCGTTCTTCAACCGCTTGCAGGAGCGCTGGAGCCGCTGGGAAACGGGGCGGTTTGAGCCGTGGAATGAATGGCAGACCTCGTATGAGGAGCGCATTCGCCAGCGGTCAGAAGAGGCAGTCCGGCGGGCGGAAGAGCGCGTGCGCGCGGCGATGGAGCGCATTGAGCAGCAGACGGGGCACTTTGGGCACATTGGGCACGCCTGGGATGATATGCAATGGCCGAAAGCGCCGGTGCCGCCGGTTGCCCCGGTTCCACCGGTGGCTCCTGTTCCGCCGCGTCCGCCCAAGCCGGTGGTGTCGGTGGAGGAGCGCTTGATGATTTTGCGAATGTTACAAGATCACAGAATCAGTGTGGAAGAGGCCGAACAGTTGCTGGCGGCGCTGGAGGGGAAGGAAGCATAGTCTCCATTGCCAGCTATCGCTTTGACAGACAAACCCGACAGGTTTCGAAAACCTGTCGGGTTTTTGTGTTGATATAGGGTCATTGGAAAGACGTGATCTTCCTTTATAATGGGGTACATGAAAAAACGGCTACCAAAACAGCAACAACGACGATGGAATTGGATGCTCTTGATCTGGGGAGTGGCGATGCTCGGAATACTGGCGGCGACCTTTGTGCCGCCGCGCACGGAGACGATTGTTCTCCCGTTTGGGCCGCTGCAAGCATTGGATGGGCGCTCGTTCGAGATGCCAGGGCGGACGCTGGAAGTGACATGGCCGGCCTTTTTGCGCGTTGGCGAGAGCGGCCCGGTTGAGGTGGAAATTTCGGCTGGAGGGCAGCCCGAGGGCCTTTCGATGACAGCAGCAGCGAGGCTGGATTTGCCTGCCCTGGCGGGGCAGCCCGCCGAGGCGGGGGGGATGATGCTGGACGGGCAGCCGGTGCGCTTTGCCTGGGACGTGCTCGCCAGAGAAGCGGGGGAGCAAAAGGGACTGCTGTGGTTATCGATTTGGGTGGAGGGGGAAGAAACGCCAGGGCAGGAGATTGCCGTGATGGCGCGCCCGGTGCAGATTCCGGTGCGCAACCCGTTAGGCTGGCGGATCGCCGCGGGGGTGGGGCTGGCAGCCGCCGGCGCGTTCATCTTGCGGCGCTTTGACCGATGAAGTGTTGAATTCACCAGGGTTCTTTTGTACAATAATGTAGGTTTGTTTGATTCGGAAAACTGCGTCGGCCCGAGGGCGTGGTTCCCCGAAGTTTTATGATAAAATTCTAATGGTCAGTTTGACCCTTTTTACTCTATTTTCTCTAATAATGGTCTGTGCGTTGGCGGTGAAATAAGACGCAAGAGCGCCAACCGATTCAATAATATAGGCCCTCAGACCCCATAGGAGCGCATATGTTGAATGACTGGTTGTTCGTGGGCATCTTCTTTGTGGTTGCCATGTTTTTGCCTGCTGCCGCAATCACAATTGCCGGTTTCCTTGCGCCGAAAAAGCCAAACCCGATCAAAAATTCAACTTATGAATGCGGTATTGAGACGGTCGGCCCGACCTGGATCCAGTTCAAGGCGCAGTATTACGTCTTTACGCTGGTCTTCCTGGTCTTCGACGTGGAAATGGTGCTGCTCTTCCCCTGGGCGGTGGCTTACAACCAGATGAAGTTGTTTGCCATTGTGGAAGGGGTGTTGTTCGTTCTGATCTTGCTGGGCGGGTTGCTGTACGCATGGAAGAAGCGTGCCCTGGAATGGGTTTAAGAGAGGAGGGAGCAGCATGAGTTTCTGGTACGATCCTGTAGCATTCATCGCCGAGTGGCTGCGTGGCGTTTTGCTGGGTTGGGGGATGGCTCCCGAGGGGGCCGCTTTTGTCCTCACCGCCCTAGGCGCCGCGATCATGCCGCTTCTGGCGATGTTGTTTGTCATTTTCTTGATCTGGTACGAGCGCAAATTGATCGGGCGCATTCAGGACCGCTTTGGCCCCAACCGGGTAGGGCCCTTCGGCCTCATCCAACCCTTTGCCGATATGCTCAAGATCTTCATCAAAGAATACATCACGCCCATCGGAGCCGATTGGCTGCCCTATAACCTGGCGCCGGTGCTCTCGGTGGGGGGCGTGCTGCTCATTTGGGCGGTGATTCCCTTCTCGATGACGATCATGGGCGTCAACCTGAACGTTGGCCTGGTGTATATCATTGCCGCCGGCGGCCTGGGGGCTTTGTCCTTCTTGCTGGCAGGCTGGGGATCGAATAACAAGTACGCCATGATCGGCGGGTTCCGCTCGGTGGCGCAGTTGATCTCGTACGAAGTGCCGATGGTGGTCTCGCTGCTCATGCCGGTGATGTTGACGGGCTCGCTGGGGATTAACGACCTGGTGAAGGCGCAGACCATCCCCTTCATTGTGACCCTGCCGGCGGCGGCGGCCATCTTCTTCATCACTTCGGTGGCTGAAGCGGGGCGCGCGCCGTTTGACCTGGTGGAAGCCGAGTCGGAGCTGGTGGCGGGCTTTAACACGGAATATTCCGGTTTAAAGTTCGGTATGTTCTTCGTGGGCGAGTTCTTGCACGCCTTCACCATCTCACTGCTGTTTTCTACGCTGTTCCTGGGTGGCTGGCGCGGCCCGGGCGCTGAAACATACCCGCTGCTGGGCTTCCTCTATTTGGTGATCAAGACCTTTGTGGTGTACTTCCTGGTGATCCTGTTCCGCGGATCGCTGCCGCGCTTCCGCATCGACCAGATGATGGATCTCAACTGGAAGGTATTGACCCCATTGGCGCTGGTTTCGTTGATCGTCACGGCGCTGCTGGCGAAGCCGCTGGCCGGCATGCCGGTGCTTCAAACGCTGGTGCTGTTCGCGGTGAATGCCATCCTGTTGGTGGTGTTCTTCAGCGTGGCGGGAAAACGAGCCACGCCCAAGCGGGCCATTGTTGGCAAGCCGCGACCGCTGGCCACCCCGCGTCATGAAGATGTGTCTGCTTAATTCCTGACCACGGAGCGAAACGATGACTGGATTGCAGGTGGTTTTTCTCTTGATCGGGGCGGTGACCCTGGCTTCAGCGGTGATGGTTGTGACCGCCAAGCGGGTGATGCACGCCGCGCTGTGGTTGATTTTGGCGCTGGTTGGCGTGGCGGCTGCTTACGCAACCCTGGAAGCCAGTTTCTTTGCCGTCATGCAGGTGGCCGTGTACGTGGGAGCGATCGCGATTTTGATCATCTTTGCGGCCATGCTCACCCGGCGATCGATGGACGATGACCCGGCGCGCCTGAACAAGGGCTGGCCGGCAGCGGTGCTGGCCGCCGGCGGGCTGCTGGCGGGGTTGGTGTACCTGTTCTCACGCTGGACGGGATTTTCCAGCCCGGCGCGGGCCTTGCCCGAGGGCGGCGAGAACATTGCCGCGCTGGGGCTGGCGCTGACCGCGCCCGAGGGGTTCTTGGTGCCGTTCGAAGTAGCCTCGCTGCTGCTGGTGGCGGCTATGATTGGCGCAATTTACGTGGCGGGAGACCTGCGCAAGTGACGGCGCATCCTGGCAGAAGGAGGGGAGTGTGATCCCACTTTCATGGTACTTGATTTTTGCAGCCTGTTTGTTTT
>JAEXTI010000123.1 GCA_023406965.1 Chloroflexota bacterium | reverse complement strand
TTTCTTAAGCTTGATTATTTTGGTATTGTTTGTATAATATATCAGAACAAATGTACGAAAAAGGAATTCCAGAATGACTACTCTACCTTTTGATGTGCTAAAAGAATCCATCCTTGCTTTGCTCACCGAAGCACACGCCGGGCCGCCCGACCCCCATGTTTCCTGGTTTATTGATAACGAACCTGATAGCGGTGTTCTGGGCGCGGTGCGAAACCTGTCAGCAGCCGAGGCGTCTCGCTCTATGGACGGCAGCGGGCGCAGCGGCACTACCATCGCATCCAACATTGAACACCTGCGCTGGTGCCTGTCCAACGCCAACGGCGCGCTGCGCGGGCAGCCCTATCAATATGCTTGGGAGGAAAGTTGGAAAGTTATCACCGTCGAGGAAGCTGCCTGGGACAAGCTGCGCCAGGATCTGGAGACCGAGTATACTAGCCTGCTGCAAGCCGTATCGGCCCAAACCGAGCTGCCGGGCGTATACCTGACCGGTGTGCTGGCGCTGATTCCGCACACCGCCTTCCACCTGGGGCTCATTCGACAGATGGTCGAGCAAGTTCGGGAGAAAAGCAACCTGTTCGAGGGTACTCATGATCAAGGTATCTGAAAGCCTGCAAAGCAACTTTCCAAAACTAAGCCAACCGGCTCTGCGCGCGCTGCACGCCGCCGGCTACACCCGCCTTGAGCAGGTGGCCGCGTTGAGCGAGGCGCAGCTCAAGCAGTTGCACGGCGTCGGCCCCACCGCAATCGAAGCCTTGCGCCAGGCCCTGTCTGAAAAAGGCCTGGCCTTCGCGGGAGCGAAAGATGTGTAGAAGCATTCAAACGCTCTACAACCGCGAGCCGCCGGCAACGCCCGAAGAAATCCAGGCCGCAGCGCTCCAGTACGTGCGCAAACTCAGCGGTTACCGCAAACCCTCCAAAGCCAACCAGGCCGCCTTCCAGGCCGCGGTCGATGCGGTCGCGGCAGCCACAACCGTCTTATTGAGTTCACTGGAGACTAATGCTCCTCCCCGTCCTTTTGGCAAGAAGGCCTAGGTTTGCGTAGGGGCGCAGGGAAATTCGCAAGCCTTGAAAACCCACAGCCACCCCCTGCGCCCGTCCGAATTGGACACAGGGGCTGAAGGATCATAGGCGAACCCAGCTTTCCCCTCTGTTGGTAGGCAATTCATGAATTTTCCTACCAACAGAGAGTTGCTGCTTAAAAAATCAAAGAAAAAACCCCGGCCAAGTCACCCCTCGAAGCGTGTTTTACAAACTACTGCTGTCGATGTAGAATATTCCTGAACCTATTCTACATTGGAGGCTGCTTTGAAATCCCATCGCAAATGGATACGCTCCACTGGCACGCGCCGCGACTTTCTGCGGGCTGTGCTTGCCCTATCTGGCGGGGTCTTGGCGGCGGGCTGCGGGCGCGCGGCCCAGCCCGCGCTTAAAACGCCGCCACCCGGCCCAGGTCCCACGCCCACTCAGCCCGTTCCCTCCGGACCCGGTCCCAGGCCGACTCCGACTCCGCCATCCGAGCCGTCCATCTACCTGGACCCTTCCCGCCCCATCGCCGAGCGCGTGGATGACCTGGTTGGCCGCATGACGCTGGAAGAGAAGGTGGCGCAAATGGGTAATGAAGCCACCCCCATCCAGCGGCTGGGCGTGCCGCAGTACAACTGGTGGAACGAAGCCCTGCACGGCGTGGCCCGCGCCGGGATCGCCACCGTCTTCCCCCAGGCCATCGGCCTGGCGGCTACCTGGAACACCGACCTGATGGGGCAAATCGCGAGCGTGATCTCTGACGAGGGCCGCGCCAAGCACCACGAGGCGGTGCGCAGGAACAGCGGCGGCGCCTCCATGCTCTATGAGGGCCTGACCTTCTGGTCGCCTAACATCAACATCTTCCGCGACCCGCGCTGGGGCCGCGGGCAGGAGACCTACGGCGAAGACCCCTACCTCACCGCGCGGCTGGCGGTGAGCTTTATCCGGGGCCTGCAGGGCGATGACCCGCACTACTTCAAGACCATCGCTACCGCCAAGCATTACGCCGTCCACTCAGGCCCTGAGAACCTGCGCCACTCGTTTGACGCGCAGGTTTCGCAGCGCGACCTGCGCATGACCTACCTTCCCGCCTTCAAGGCCTGCATGACCGAGGCCAAAGCCTATTCGATTATGGGCGCGTACAACCGGGTCAACGGCGAGGCGAGCTGTGCCAGCCCTACCCTGCTGCAAAAGATCCTGCGCGAGGAGTGGGGTTTCGAGGGCTATGTGGTCTCCGACTGCGGCGCGATCGACGATATTTTCTCCAATCACCGCCTGGTCAAGAGCAAAGAGGAGGCTGCGGCTCTGGCGGTCAAGAACGGCTGCGACCTGGAATGCGGCTGCACCTACAACATCCCCTGCGACTACAGCGGCCTGGGGCGGGCCGTGGGCTGGGGCCTGCTGACCGAGGCCGACATTGACCGGTCGGTCAAGCGCCTGTTCACCGCGCGCTTCCGGCTGGGCATGTTTGACCCGCCCGAGCAGGTGTCCTACGCGCAGATCCCCTACAGCGTGGTCGATTCGCCCGAGCACCGCGCCCTGGCATTGGAAGCTGCACGGCAGTCGCTGGTGCTGCTCAAGAATGAGGGCGGTTTGCTCCCGCTGAATAAAGACACCCTCACTTCCATCGCAGTGGTCGGCCCCAACGCCAACGAAACCCTCGTGCTGACCGGCAACTACATGGGCACTCCCGCCGCGCCGGTGACCGTGCGGGCGGGAATCGAAGAGCTGGTTTCACCGCAGGCGAACGTCCTCTTCGCTCAGGGCAGTGAGATCACTGGCGGCGGCGAAAGCGGCTACGCGGCAGCCATCGAGGCGGCCAAAAAGGCGCAGGTGGTAGTTTTTGTGGGCGGCCTGTCGCAGCAGGTGGAAGGCGAACAGGGCCAGATGGAAGGCAACCCGCCCGGCATCCGCAGCCTGGGCGACCGCGACAGCCTGGACCTGCCCGCCGTGCAGCAGAAGCTGCTGGAGCGATTGGTCGCCACCGGCAAGCCGGTGATCCTGGTGCTGCTGGGCGGCAGCGCCGTGGCCGTGAACTGGGCACAGGCGCACGTGCCCGCCATTCTAGAGGCCTGGTACCCCGGGCAGGCGGGCGGCACGGCAGTCGCCGAGGCGCTGTTCGGGCTCACTAACCCGGGCGGCCGCCTGCCGGTGACCTTTTACCAGTCCGCCGCGGACCTGCCGCCGTTTGAAGACTACAATATGGCGAACCGCACCTACCGCTACTTCACCGGCCAGCCGCTCTATCACTTCGGCTTCGGGCTGAGCTACACCACTTTCGCCTACAGCGGGCTGTCCATCAGCCCGGAACCGGCGCAGCCCGGCAGCTCGGTGACCGTGCGGGTAACGATCGAGAACACGGGCCAGCGCGCGGGCGACGAAGTCGCGCAGCTCTACCTGACTGATGTGGAAGCCTCGCTGCCCGTGCCGCTGCGCGCGCTGCAAGGCTTCCAGCGTGTGCGCCTGGACCCCGGTCAGAAGCAGGAACTGACCTTTACGCTCACCCCCGAGCAGATGGGCTTCGCCGACGAAGCAGGTAACTGGATCACCGAGCCAGGCGCGTTCCGCGTGTGGGTGGGCGGGCAGCAGCCCGGCCCGGGCGCGAACGGCCTGGAAGGGCAGTTCGAACTCAAAAGCTGACGAAACCCTGTCGATTGAAAAAATCGCCCGAGAAATGTCGATTAGTGTGCGCACCCTACAAAAGCGTTTGGAGGGAGAAGGCGTCGTTTTTAGCGACCTGCTCAGAAATGTTCGCCAACGCCTGGCAAAGCGCTATCTGCGCGAAAATTACACAGTTGAAGAAATCACCTATTTGCTGGGCTTTTCTGAGCCCAGTGTTTTCAGGAAAGCCTTCAAGAAATGGTCCGGGGTGATGCCTGGCGAATATCGCCGGAGAGTTATTCCGCTCTAACCTCCGAACCCAGGTTAAAATACAAATACCACCAAGGAGGCAACCATGATCGGAGCAATTGCCGGAGACGTGATTGGGTCAATTTATGAGGGACGGGGGAAGCAGATCAAGCGCGAAGATTTTCCACTGTTCTCACCCGGCTGCCATTTCACCGACGACAGCCTGCTGACCATCGCCGTGGCGGATGCCATCCTGAACGGCGGCGGCTACGGCCCCACCATCCGCGCTTACGCTCTGCGCTACCCCGATGCCGGCTTCGGTCACAAGTTCCGCGAGTGGATGGGCTCACCCAACAGCGCGCCTTACAACAGCTTTGGCAACGGCTCGGCCATGCGTGTTAGCCCGGTGGCCTGGGCTTTTGACACAGAGGAAGACGTGCTGCGCGAAGCCGAGCGCAGCGCCGAGGTGACCCATAACCACCCCGAAGGGATCATCGGAGCGCAAGCCACGGCGCTGGCCGTATTCCTGGCGCGTCAGAAAACCAGTAAGGAAGAAATCCGCCTGGAAATCAATGCCCGCTTCGGCTACGACCTCTATCAGAGTTTGGTCGAAATCCGCCCCAGATATTCGTTTGATTCATCCTGCCAGGGTTCGGTACCCCAGGCCATAATCGCCTTTTTAGATTCATCCAGCGTGGAAGATGCCATCCGCAAGGCCATCTCGCTGGGCGGTGACTCAGACACCCTGGCGGCCATCGCCGGGTCGATCGCCGAAGCCTATTACGACGGCGTGCCCAAAGAAATTGCGACAAGGGCCTTGAGCACCCTGGACAGCGATCTGCGCAGGGTGGTAGAGCAGTTCATCCAGCGCTACGGCGTGCCTCATTTAGGGTAGGAAGCACCGCAGGCGCAGAGGAACGCAAATATCAAAGGTGTGGCGGTAGGGGCGCGGCGACCGCGCCCGGATGCCAATTGCGCTCGAGCCGGGTCGGGAAACCCGACCCCTACAGGGTGGCGGGCAGGCTGGTGAGCGGAGCGGTGGGGTTCATGCGGATTTCGCTCTGGCGGGCCAGCTCAATGATGTGATGCATCACAGTCTCGGCCACCTTGCGAACCAATGGACGGTCTTCCACATTCCCGTTGAAGCGCAGTGGTTGTCCCACGGTCATATTGTACGGCCCGCTGATATACCAGCGCCCGTAATGGGTCTCGCCCCGCACGTTTGATTCGATAGTTTTGGTGCGCTCGCGCAGCAGGTGAATGCCTACCGGGATGACCGGCGCGCCGCTGGCCAGAGCCAGGCGAGCCACACCGGTGCGCGGCTCCTTAAAGCCGCCTTCTTCGGGGCTCAGGGCGCCTT
>JAEXTI010000047.1 GCA_023406965.1 Chloroflexota bacterium | reverse complement strand
GCCTCCAATTTGGGCCTAAAAATATTGTTTGGAGGTTGCTTCGTCGCCTTCCCAAAGCCTCAGGCTCCTCGCAACGACACTCCCTTTCAATTCTATGATGTAAACCCTGAATTCTCAGACAGCCTCTAAGGGTTTTCTGAAACTCTTAGAGGCTATTTTTCGCCCCTCTGGGAGTTGCCGCCATCACACCCTAAAACGCGGGTTTTCCCACGCTGTTATAACCCTTTGTCTCTGCGCTCCACCGAACGCCACACCCAGGCGGCAACGGCGCCCAAAGCCACCCCAGCCAGGCTAACCAGCAGGATTCCTGCTGTTCCACCCTTCCCAACAACGGCCTGGCTGCCGGGCAGGTCGAGGGCAATGTAGTTGTAAGCTGCCAACCCGCCGATTGCCATGCACAGGCCCCAGCGCAGCCCCCACCGCGCGGCTGCCAGGCGCATGCCCAACCAGACTGCCAGCGCCGACAGGCCCAGCACTGCGGCCACCGAAAGGCTCCAGTCTCCGGTCTTTGCGCTGGGCGGCAAGGGAGGAAGCGCCTGGGTGGGGATGGGCGTGGGCTCGGGGGTGGGCGTCGCCGAGGGGGTCAGGGTGGCAGTGGGGCTGGCGGTGGGCACAATGGCGGTGATAACCGCTCCCGAATCTTCGGCCACATCCAACCGCAAACGGTCCGAGTTGTAAGCCGGTTCGCTAATCACGCGAATTTCCAGCAGCCCTGGCCGGTCAATGTGATACGATGCCCGAGCCACCCCTGTCTGGGTCGTGGCCTCTA
Source organism: Chloroflexota bacterium (assembly GCA_023406965.1). The sequence goes on along the minus strand of JAEXTI010000047.1, from coordinate 2,583 downwards.
CGGTTTGCACCACGTCGGTTTCTGCTCCTACGGTAAACATGAAGCGCACTACGGTGCCATCGGGAACGATGTGGCCGTTGTGGTCGTAGATGATGCCCGTTTTCAGCGGCAGAACTTCGCCGATTTTAAAGGTGGGGATGGGCGTCGGTTCGGGGGTGACCAGTTCCGAAGGTGGCTCGGGTTCGGGCAAGTCTAGCGACAGCGGGATGGTCTGGTCGGGGTCGGGGGCGGTAGCATTGAATAGGTCGTAACCGATGCCAGGCACCGAAACGGGCAGTGCGCTGGCTGGACTCAAATCCTGGAACAGCAGGCGGGCAGCCACATCAATAAATTCAGGCCCTTTGCTGTACATGGCGTAGTAGGCTGAGAGTTTGGTGATGTCGGTAGCATCCAGATCATAGGGCGCGTTGAAAGCAAACACCACCACGTTTTTGTTGCGCAGCAGTTCGGGGCGTTCGGAGAGCAGGCGTTGAAAAGCCAGGGAAGTAGGGCGGGCTGGGTCTGCATCCAGCAAAGCCACCACCACCCAATTGGCCATCGAAAGAGCGCCCTCGATGTCTGGAGCGTCTTGATTCTGGTTGAGGTAGAGCATCAAATCAAAGAAAGAATAAGATGACAACCTGGCACGGGTGATGGAGCCCCCTGTCTGGGTGCCATACAGGCGCAGGACCGTTTCTTGGAAATCTAAAGAGCTTAGCGTAGTTCTGTCTACGCAATTGGAGCACTGTCTGCCCGTCATTACATCGGTGAAGAACACGATTCGGTCGCCGGCCTGCGGCTGGGAGGGAAGAATGGCTTGCAGCTCGGTTTGCGCCGGGCTGATCAAAGCTGCCGCCTGGCGGGCCACATCAAACACCAGGCCGCTACCCTGGTTGACTTCTGCCAATCCGCTTGCCGCCGGCAGCACCTGCTCCAGGTCAAACTCTGGGTACAGACGGAATTTCAGGGTCAAGATGCGCTCGACCGAGGCATCCACTTGTTGAGCAAAGACGGCGTCCTGCTGGTAGCGCTGCGCAAAAAAGTCCAATGTGCGGGTGATGGTGGTATATTGGTCGGGATCATCACTGGAGACGAAGTTATCCACGTACAGCAGGTCATTGCCGGCCAGGAACGCGCTGCGGGCCACCTGGCGAGCATCAAAGCTGGCATTGCTTGGGTCAAAGAACCGCCGTACCGATGCGCTGCCCAGATTGTCACTGACCAGCAGGCCGCCGTTTTCACGCCAGGTGGAAAACTCGGGCAGTTGCAGAATGAGACTGAGCGCATTTTGGTCAAAGCTGACCGGGCGGGTGGCGTCGCGGATGTTGCCTTGAATGCCGTAGCGGATGTGCGAGACAAGCATGCCGTCGGTCACATTCCCACCGTTGGGGGCCTCGCTGCTGACGGCGAAGAAAGGCTCCAACTCAAAATCCTTCAACTCATCCAGCGATTTACGCACTGTGGCAATTTCTGTTTCGGGTGAGCGGTCGGCGCTGCCCCGCCCTGGGAAGTGCGAGGCGATGACCGCCAGTCGGCTCTGGCTGCCCTCGTGCAGGCCTTGAATGTACGCCTTGCTCATTTCCGCGACCCAGTAGGGATCGCCGCCAAACGAGCGCACGCCCAAATCCTGCGAGCCAGTGGAATATAGGGGATCTAACACATCCAAGGATGGCCCCAGCAGGAAGTTGACCCCGAGGGCTTCCAGTTCCTTGCCTTGCAAGCTGCCGACCTGTTGGGCTAGGTTCGTGTTCCACGTGGCCCCAACGGCCATCTGGCTGGGCAGGGTGGTCAAACCGGAGAGGATTTGATCATAAGGGTACGAGTCGCCTTCTTGCGAAATGCCAATCAGCAACGGCACGTAAGCGCCGGTGGACGACGTTTCATCGGCTGGATTGGCGGCAACCCATTCGGCTTGTTGCAACTGGGTGGTCAACTGAGATGCGGCGGCGACCACATCTTCCTGATCGGTGAAGTTATTGTTGTCGCGGGATAGTACCACCCCACCCACATGACCCGCAGTGATCAATTGATGAATGGCTGATTTATCGGCGACCGTTTGACCATCAAAGGTCACCAAAAAGAGCTGCCCTACGCGCTCCTTGGGGGTCATCTCGGCGAGTAACTGGCGGGCCTTTGCTTCCGGCGTATTGATTTGAGAATTGGGCGTGGCCGTCACGGGCGCGGTCAGCCCAAGTAGCAGTGCCAATATCAGCAGCGCGCGCCAGAGACGAGCACTTCGGGCTGCTTTCTTGACCGGCAGGCAAGCCAGCGCCATCAACTCTCCATTGCAATGGCCTTGAGACCGGCGATTGGGTCGTCGGTGATCAGGCCGGTAGCCCCATCGGTAACCAGTTGGCGCATTACAGAGGGATCGTTGACGGTCCACGGATTGACACGGCGGCCCCGGCGGTTTTCTTTTGCCAGGTAAGCTGCCCCACAGTCGCTAAAATACGGGTTGACGAATTCAGGCGAGACGCCTTGCATGAGGAAGGATCGCGCCCACCAGCCCGGTCCTCCGGGCAGAGCCAGGATGGCGACCGGCGTTTCAGGTAGCAGCCGTTTGGCGCGCAGCAGGTTGCGCGGGTGGAAGGACGAGAAGATGAC
>JAEXTI010000539.1 GCA_023406965.1 Chloroflexota bacterium | reverse complement strand
GTCAAACGATAACACCTTTAGCCTGCTGCAGGACCGCTCGGGAGTGATTTGGATCGGCACGTTGAGCGCGGGTATCAACAAACTCAATCCTGGTTCGCTACAATTTCGCACTTATCGTAATGAGGCCGGGGATCCAGGCTCGCTGCCCAGCAATCACGTTGGCGCATTCGCTGAAACCTCAGATGGGGCCATGTGGGTGGGCACCTGGGAGAATGGGCTGGCGCGTTTTGATCCCCTTACAGGGAATTTTACCTCGTATCGGCATGACTCTGAGGATTCAAAAAGTATTTCGAGTGATCTGGTCATGTCGCTGCTGGGAGCGCCTGATGGCTCATTGTGGGTGGGCACACTTGGCAGCGGGTTGAACCACCTGGATGTGGCGAGCGGAGTCTTTACGCGTTATCAGAATGATCCCGCCAACGCAGCGAGCGTGTTAGATGATCGCATCACTGCTCTGTTGATTGATGGAGAGGCTCGCTTATGGGTGGCGAGCATGGCTGGATTGTCGCGCCTGGATCCCATCGCTAAGACTTTTATCAATTACCCGCTGGATGCTCCGGTAGTGGATTTGGAGTTGATCGGGGATACTTTGTGGATTGGCACTTGGGGAGCTGGCGTGGCCCGGCTAGACCTGAAAGACGCTGACGGCCTTGATCCGGAGAAAGCCCAATTTTCTTACCTCGCAAACAATCCAACCGATGTGAATTCGCTGAGTGAAAACAGTGTGTTCACCATCCATGCGGCAGCGGATGGGGTTGTGTGGCTTGGCACTCAGGGTGGGTTAAATCGGTATGACCCAAAAACTGGGAATTTCAAAAGATACACTGAAAAACATGGGCTGCGCAATGCTACGATTATGGGCATCTTGGAAGACCCCAAGGGTTTCTTGTGGATCACTACGAATAATGGCCTGGTCAAATTCAACCCGCAGAGTGAAGAGTTTCGTGTGTACGATGTGGAGGATGGGCTGCAGGGGAACGAGTTCAACTCGAATGGTTACTTCCTGGCTTCGTCCGGAGAGATGTATGTTGGCGGCGTGAGTGGTTTCAGTGTGTTTAATCCGGAGCAGCTTAGCGATAACAGCCCGCCTCCGAACGTGGTCATCACCAAATTTTCAATCTTCAACACTCCCCAGGTTGCTGACCTGGCCGGGAGCGAACCCATCGAACTCAATTACGACCAGAATTTTATTTCCTTTGAATTTGCCGCCCTGGATTTTCAAGCGCCTGGCAAAAACCAATTTATGTACAAGCTGGAAGGAGTGGATAAGGATTGGATTCGGTCGGGTACGCGCAACTATGCCAGTTACACGAATTTGCGAGGTGGTGATTACACTTTTCGGGTAATGGCTGCGAATGGGGATGGCGTGTGGAGCACCAGCGGCGCATCCTTGCCAATCAAGGTGATTCCACCTTTCTGGGAGACGTGGATATTTGGGGTTGGGTTGGTCACCGGGTTGGCTCTGCTTGTGCTGGCAGCGTTCCAGTGGCGGGTACGGGCTGTGCGCAAGCAGAATGCACAACTGCAGGCGGTGGTGGCTGAACAGCAGCGGGTAGAAGAAGAATTACGCGAATCAGAAGCTCGCATTCGGGCAATCTTTGACAATGCTGGAATGGGCATTTCGATTGTTTCGTCCGAGGGGCGCGTGTTGGATGTCAACCCGAAATTAGAGCAATTAGCAGGAAGGAGCGCTGAAGAGCTACGCGCGCTAGGCGGGCGCGCCATAACCTACCCGGATGATCAAGAAGTGGGTCTGGCAGAATTCAAAGAGGTACTGGCCGGAACGCGCGATCAATACCAGGTGGAAAAACGTTACGTCCATAAAAACGGGCAAGTGCATTGGATGCGGCAGAGTGCTTCGGCAGTGCGTGACAGTGATGGAAAGTTGTTATATCTGATCACCATTGCCGAGGATATCGATGAGCGCAAGCGGGCGGTGGAAGAACTACGCGAGTCGGAGGCGCGCTTCCGCGCGATGTTCAATAGCGCTGCGGTTGGAGTGGCGGTGATGACTCTGGACCGGCGCATCATTCAGATTAATCAACGTGCTACCGAACTAACTGGATATTCCCTGGAGGAGTTGGCGGATATCGATCCGGCCGGACTGGCGATGGAGGAAGATCGTTACGTTGATCGCGAATTGTTTGTACAGCTAGCCGAAGGCCGGCGAAGTCAGTACACTGTTGAGAAGCGCTATATTCGCAAGGGTGGCCAGATGTTTTGGGGTAGAGTAAACTTTTCTGCGGTCCGTGGAGATGATGGGAAGCCGCTTTATCTGATCGGCAGCATCGAAGACATTACCGAAGAGAAGATCTCGGCTGAAAAGTTGGCAGCGCAAGAGGCGGAATACCGGCATTTGTTGGAGCAGCGTATAGCAGAACGAACAGAAGAATTGAACCTGGCCAATGAGCGGCTGCGAGATAAGGCGGCCTTGGACGCGGTAACTGCCGAACGAACGCGACTGGCGCGAGACCTGCATGATGCAGTTACCCAGACCCTGTTCTCAACCACCCTGATCGCCGATGTCTTACCTGATATCTGGGAGATGAATGTAGCCGAGGGCAAAAGAAGGTTGGAAGAATTGCGCTTGTTGACGCGCGGCGCGCTGGCAGAAATGCGCACATTGCTGGTGGAGTTACGTCCGAACGCCTTGGTCGAGGTGCCGCTGCCGACGCTTTTAAGGCAACTGGTTGAAGCGCTTTCAGGACGAGCCAAGGTGAAGATTGAGCTGAATGCGGATGTTGACCCTGCCGGCGGACGCAAACTACCTGCCGATGTGCAGGTGGGGCTGTATCGCATTGCCCAGGAAGCTTTGAACAATGTGGTCAAACACGCGGGAGCCAGTGAAGCTGTGGTCACGTTGCGCATGGGCGATGTCGTTCGCCTGACGGTAGCGGATAACGGGAAGGGATTCGATCCTTCCGCGGTGACGGCAGATCACCTGGGGTTGAAAATTATGCGCGAGAGAGCCGAAACGATTGGCGCGAAGTTGAGTGTCTATAGTGAACCGGGTGAGGGAACCCAGATCTCGGCTGTGTGGGAAGAAAAAGTGGAGTCAATATGAGCGAAACAAAGATCCGAATTATGCTGGTGGACGATCATTCTGTTGTCCGGTCAGGGTTGAGCGCTTTCCTTAGCGTGAACCCCGACCTGGAATTGGTGGGCGAAGCCGAGAACGGTGAGCAGGCTGTGGTGAGAGCGAACATCCTCAAACCGGACGTGATCCTGATGGATTTGATGATGCCGGTAATGGACGGCATCGCCGCGACGCAAGCTATCAAGAAGGCGAACCCGGCAATTCAAATCATTGCGCTGACCAGTTTTCAAGAAGATGAACTCGTGCAGAATGCCCTGAAGGCGGGCGCAGTGGGATATTTAATGAAGAATGTTACGGCGCGCGAACTGGCGGCAGCCATTCGGTCGGCCAAAGAGGGTAAGATGACCCTCTCGCCGGAAGCTGCTCAGGCACTGGTCCGTTCCACCCAGCAAACTCATGAAGCGGATGTGTTGACTGAACGAGAGAAAGAAGTTCTCAAGCTGATGGTAGAAGGCTTGAACAACGCTGAAATCGCCGAACGGCTGGTAGTGAGTTTGTCTACGGTGAAGTACCACATTAGCAATATCCTTATGAAGTTGGAAGTCGACAACCGCGTGGCTGCTGTGACGACGGCCATTCAGAAAAAGCTTGTCTAAGCCGAAATCCTGTCCACCTGACCAGCAGGTTCTTCGACCTGCGACGGGGGAGCCCTGCCGCAAAGAAGGATACACTGGATGAGAGTGAGGCAGTATTTATGAACAGTCAAAAGTACCGTGATGAAAACGATTTGCAGTCTATTCGCGCGTTTCTACAGGATGTTTATTTGAGGAATGGTCGGCGTGAAACCAGTTGGCCGCTGTACCGGTGGGATTACTGGCTGTGGCATATCAATGCAAATATCTTCCACCTTAACCTGAGCGCCGCGGTTTTCTTGTGGAAAGATGAGACAGGTGGACTGCTGGGTGTTTTGAATCCAGACAATCCAGGCGAAGCCTTCTTGCAAGTTGATCCGGATCAGCGCAGTGTTGAGATGGAAGTTGCCATGATGTCGAAGGCTGAGACGCAATATGCCATTGCACAGGTGGATGGTAGGCAAAAGCTAACCATCTGGTGCCCAGCAGAGGATAGCCTGCGGCAAGATATCTTAATGAGGCGGGGGTATGTTAGGCTGACGGGCGCCGAGTATCAGCGCAGGCGGCTAAGCACTCAACCCGTGCCTGAGGTTCCCCTGGCGCAAGGATATACAATTCGACCTGTGGGCGGCGAAGAGGATCTGCCGGCGCGCAGTTGGGTCTCCTGGAAGGCTTTTCATCCTGATGAACCGGATGAGCGCTATCAAGGATGGGAGTGGTACCGGAATGTTCGGAACGCCCCACTTTACCGGCCTGAATTGGACCTGGTTGCGGTGGCAAGCAGCGGCGAGCATGCTGCCTTCTGCACCTTGTGGTACGACGAGAAAACACGCAGCGCGGCTTTTGAACCTGTCGGCACGCATCCTGAGCACCAGCGCCGTGGCCTGGCGAGGGCGTTAATGGCGGAAGGGTTGCGGCGGGTGCATGAGTTGGGCGCTTCGCTGGTGACGGTTGGCTCCTATTCTCCTGCTGCGGGAGCCTTGTACGCCTCGATGGGATTTATTGAGTACGATCTCAACGAGCCGTGGGAAAAGGTTTGGTGAGAAAGGCTGGTGCTGGTATCAACGAGGCACGTTGATCAACGCGCGAGAGCTTGTTTTCTTATGGGTTATTCGCCGGGCATGTGGATGGCAAAACGGCAGACCGAATCACCGCGCAGGACGGATTCTAATACTTCCGCCTGAAGTGGCTGATCCAACGCAACCTCCCAGGGGCGTTTGTGAAATCCAGCGCTGCAATTGCAGAAGAGC
>JAEXTI010000525.1 GCA_023406965.1 Chloroflexota bacterium | reverse complement strand
AAATCTCGGCGGTGAGGATGCGGGTAGCCCCCACGTTGGCGAACAGGCGGGCAAATTCCTTGCCGCAGGCGTCCATCATGGCCGGGTCCACCTGGTGATTGATAAAGCCATCCACTTTGAGGATGCCATTGCCCAGGTACTTGCCGTCACGAAGAATGAGTTGTTTGAGTTCGTCCATAACTGTGAGAATCTCCTATAAAAAAATGCAAAATCGGATGGGCACCAAGAGGTGATCCGAAAGGGTTGAGGTGAGACTTGGATGAGGGTTCAGGTTGTGAAAGCGGGAAATTACCCGAAAAGACTATTATACTCGCTCAGGGAGTGGGAGAGTCGCGAATTGCGAGGTGGTTGTAAGGTGATTCTGCCGGATTCTTCTTTATCATGGGGGCTGGGGAATTAACCGATCGACAGGAGATCCACATTGCGCACCTTACTGTTTTCTCGAATGATTCGGCCTCTGATGGCGTTGATCCTGGCCTTGATCCTTGCGGCCCAGCCAGTTTTATCGGTGCAAGCGGCGGCCGTGGCGGGTTGCAGCGATGATTATTGCACGTACTTGCCGGTAATCTTTCGCGCTCCGCCGGTGGACCTGACCATTGCCGGCCTGGAAGTGACCCAGGCTGTTCAAAAGGTTGATAATTCCGTGCCCCTGGTGGCGGGGCGCAAGACGGTGGTGCGCGTCTTTGCCCAGGCATTCATCTATACGGGCACACCTTCCACGGCTTCAAAAGTCAAGCTCAGCGCCACGCGCAACGGGGTGGTGCTGGCTGGCGCGTTTGAAACCCCCCTTACCTCTGTTTCCACCAGCCCCACGCGCGGCGCCTACAGCAGCACGGTAAATCTCTATCTCCCCGATGCGTGGACCTCCGGCACGATTGTGCTTACGGCAACGGTCGATTCCGCCGGGCAGGTGCAAGAGACGGTTGAGAATAACAACACCTATTCACTGACTTTGACCTTTAATTCCGTGCCAAACGTGAAGGTCATGATTGTGCCTGTGCGATACAAGCATACACCCACCGGGGTAACCTATGCCGCGCCAACGGTGGATACGATCAGTACAAAAATTAAGCAAATGTACCCTGTGGCAAATGTAGAAATCCTTTGGCACTCCTCGTACTATTATGAGGGTGATTTGCGACAAATCGCCTCTTTTCAAGATTTGCTGTATAAAATCGACGACCTAAAGATGTCTGAAAGTCAACCATACAGTGTGGCGTACTACGGTCTGGTACCCGCTGATTGGTTCAGTAGTGGAGTGGTTGGAATTGGGTTCGTCGGATACCGAGCGGCGGTTGGCTTGAACTATTGGGATGCGACCGGAACCGCCGCGCATGAAATAGGGCATAACTATGGCCTGTACCATGCTCCGTGCGGTGGCCCATCCGACTCGGATCCATATTATCCATACTCCGGCGGTGCAATTGGCCAGTACGGCGTGAACGTGTACACCAACCAGTTGATATCCAGCACCCGCCCTGACCTGATGACCTACTGCGACAACGAATGGATTTCTGACTATCACTACATCAAACTCTACAACAATCAGAGATACGCTGCGGACGTTGCGACCGAAATCACCGGCGACATGCTCATGCTCCGCGCCTCGCTCGACAGCACCGGCCAGGCCTCCTTCTCGCCCACCTATCAATTGGACGGCCCCATCGACGCCCCGGCGGAAAGCTCGCCCTACTTCGTGCGCTTGCTGGCTGCAGACGGGCGTATGCTCTCCGAACAGCCCGTGCAGCTTTACGAGATCGCTGATCTGCCCCAGCCGGTCTATCACCTGATGACACGCGTGGCCCTGCCTGCCGAAAGTCCCGCCTGGGTCCAGCTCTGGCGCGGCGGCGAACTGTTGGCCGAGCAAGCCCTGGACAGCGGGAAGACCGCTCTGCAAGCCGCCCCGCTGGCAACCGTACAGGGTGAAAAGTTGACCTGGTCCGGCGCGACCGGCCCGGTGCTGGTGCGGCACTCCGCCGATGGCGGCCAGACCTGGCAGACCCTGGCGGCGGACGTGCAAGGCGGCTCGCTTGAACTCGATTCCTCCCTGCGGGACGGCCTGTTTGAAATCATCCCCGCGATGCGGTAGTCTTTGCTCGTAGAGAGTTCAGCCCTTTTGCGGTTCTCACCATATTTTCCTCACCTCTCCCTTCGGGAGAGGTTGCGCCGGGCTTGGACGGCGCGGGTGAGGGTACACCTGGACGAAACTGGCAGTTTGGACGGGCTTTCGCCGAGGAACAAGGTAAGCAAAGATCAGAGAGACTATGCCAAAAAGCCACTGTTCCCTTATCCAACCTGCGTTCGTGACGGGTCTGGGATGTGTTAGAATCGCAGATGATGACCGAACCTGTATTCTTGCTGGCTTCCAATTCACCCCGCCGGCGGCAGCTCTTATCGCTGACCGGTTGGACGTTCACTGTGCAGCCCGCTCATATCGACGAAACTCCGCTGCCCGGAGAAGCACCTTCCGACTATGTGCTGCGTCTGGCGGAGGGCAAAGCCCGCGCCGCGGCTGCGACAGCCCAACCCGGCACGCTGGTTTTTGGCGCTGACACCACTGTGGCCGACGGCATGACTATTTTGGGCAAGCCCGCTGATGCCCGTGAAGCTGTGGAAATGCTGCGCCTGCTGCGCGACCGCGAGCATGATGTCTTCACCGCCATTGCGCTCTGCCGGGCGGGGTCGGACGAAGTGCTCGCCGACCTGTGCGCCACGCGCGTGCCCATGCGCAGCTATTCGGACGAGGAAATTGACCAATATGTGCGCAGCGGTGACCCGCTGGACAAAGCCGGGGCTTACGGCATTCAGCACGCCGGGTTCCATCCAGTGGAGCATCTCCAGGGCTGCTTTGCCAGCGTGATGGGCTTGCCGCTATGCCACCTGCTGCGGACGGCGCGCAAGCTGGGCCTCCAACCGCACACCCATGTTCCGCAATCCTGCCAGGACCACTTGTCGTATGACTGCCCCATTTTTCAGGCAGTCCTGGAAGGCCATGCGGTAGGTTAAAAACTATGAAACTTCGCAATTTTGTTTTGATTTTTGTGTTACTGCTCACTGCCTGTTC
>JAEXTI010000511.1 GCA_023406965.1 Chloroflexota bacterium | reverse complement strand
GAAAAGGCAACCCGCCCGATCCTTCCGGGAAGGCATAGTCCAGTCCCAGGCGTTCAGAAGCCACCCGGATTTGGGTGGGTCTGGGGTTGTTTTTGGCTTGCAGTTTTTGAAAAGTTCGGTCAAAATGGCTTTCAACTTGCTGTCGATTCATTGCGCTTCTCCTTCTCAATCCATGATAGAATTGTATTACTCTTAGTTATATATCTAATAGTAATATAGACCAAAATACTTGTCAAGATCCGAAAGGAAGATCCGATGGAATATGTCGTTTTAGGACTGCTACTCATCCACAATTTGACCCTCTACGAGATCAACCAGGCTTTCAAACAGGGCATCTCCATGTTTTACAGCGCCAGCTACGGCAGCCTGCAAATTGCCATCAAAAACCTCCTGGCCAAAGATTTGGTTATTTTTCAAGAGAAGGTCGATCGAGGGCGCAACAAAAAGGTCTACGCCATCACCGGGCGCGGCAAAGAGGCCTTTTTCACCTGGATGCTGGCCGAGACCCCCGTGAACAAGCTGGAGGTGACTGCCCTTTCCAAGGTGTATTTCCTGGGTCTCGTCCAGGATACCGAGCAGCGCAAGGCCATCCTCCGCGACATCATCCAAAAAATTGAGCTGGTCGAGGCCCACATGCACAACATTGAGGATGAAATCGAGCGGGCCGAGATCCCCGCCTCTTACCGCCCCATCCTCAGGTTCCACTGGAAGACCCTGGATTACGGCCAGATGGCCCATGCCGCGGCAAAACAATGGTTTGTCAATCTCTTGAATGAGTTATAGAAGGGATGCTCGACTGAGCGCACCCAAAAGTTGTCTCCAAAAACGAACTGGCTTCTGTGAACTGAGCAAGGGCTTTAGCCCGCGCGACCGCAGAAAACTCTGACAACTTTTGCCACACATTGCTCGCATTGGAAATCCCGCCGCAAAAACGGTAAAATGGCTTAAGAAAAACCATTTCCTGAAAGGACGTTTCAATGGCGAACCCTACCAATTTGCTCACCGACCTATCCCCCTTTATTTACGGCACCACCCGCCTGGGTGACGACAAAATCCCCTTCGAAGAGCGCGTGCGCGTGGCCCGCGCCGCCATGGACGCCGGGGTGTGGTTCCACACCAGCCACACCTACAACACCGCCCTCAGCGTGCTGCGGGCTGCCTTTGACCAGGACCGCGCCCGCACCCCCAAGCTGATCATCAAAATTGGCTGGAGCAACATCCCCGAACTGCGCGACGTAATCCGCCAAAACCTGGAGCCGTTGGGGCTGGAAAGCATGGAACTGGGCCAGTTGTGCCTGGGCGGTGAACTGTCTGAGGAATACGCCAACGGCGGGCCTTGCTACGCCGAGTTCGAGCGCATCAAAGCCGAAGGGTTGGTCAAGCGCTTCGTGGTCGAGGTCTTCCCCTGGACTTCCGCCAACCCGCTCAAGGCTCTGCGCGGCGGATACCCGCAAGGCATTGTGGATGGCCATATCTTCTACCTCAACCCGCTGCAGCGCTTTGCCTCCAACAAGTTGTGGGATGAACTGGTCGCGCGCAACGAGCCTATCATCGCCATGCGCACGGTCTCCGGCGGCAACGTCCACCGCCTGCGCGATGTACCCGGCGCCGCCTGGAAGGATTACCTGCAAAAGCGCGCCGTGCAGGTGGCGCCCATCTTTGAGCGCTCCGGCATCCCCAGTTGGACCGAGTTCTGCGTGCGTTTCGCCCACAGCTTCCCCCAGGTGCGCGCCACGGTGGGTTCCACCAGCCGCCTGGAAAACCTGACCGAATTCCTGCGCGCCGCATCTGACATCCAGCCGCTGCCCGCCGACATCATCGCCGAAATCAGCCAGTTGCAGCGCCAATGGTCCGACGAAACCGATATCCACGCCGAACCCTGGACGATGTAATACTAGAATCACCCGGGTTGGCGGGCCGAATGCCTCTAAATTAAGATCTGTTTGGCTTCCGTGACCTGAGCAAGGGGTTTCAACCCCGCAGCGTAGATGAAACCCAAGCCCATCCGTTAACCGACACACCGGGCGCGCTGCGCCCGGTGTGTCGGTTCTTGTGATTATAGCAAACGATCGCTAGATCGCCTTTTCGCGCAGCTTCGAGCTCAAATAGTCCATCGAAGCAACCACAATGGCGATGGCAAGCATCTGCGTGCTGGCGGCGCGGTAGTTGAGCAGGTTGATGTTCTGCTGCAGCAAGAAGCCGATACCACCACCACCCGCGAAACCGATGATCGTGGACATGCGCACGTTGATATCCCAACGGTACATGGTGTATGAAATATACGGCGGGATAATCTGCGGGATGACCGCGTAGATAATGGTCTGCAAGCGGTTCGCGCCGGTTGCGGTGATGGCCTCCAGCGGCCCTGCCATGATGCCTTCCACCTGCTCCGAATACAGCTTGGCGTTCGAAGCGATAGTATGCAAAGCCAGCGCCAGCACACCCGCGAAGGGGCCGATGCCCACCCACACGGCGAAGATGATCACCATAACCAGCGACTCGATCGATCGCAAGCCGTTCAGCAGTGTGCGCGTGACTGTGTAGATAAAGAAACCGATCGGCAGGGTAGCGTTCCGCGAGAGGAAACCGGCCAGGATGACCCCGCCGATTGCGCCCACGATGGCCGGGATGCCAAAAGTGGCCCAGACGTTGTCGATCTGGTACAGCCAGTCAATGCCCGCGCCGATGATGGCAAACAAAGTCGCGCCGGCCAAACCACCCAACACCAGATTGGTCACCCGGTTCACCGAGTGCGAGCTATGCTCCACCACCCATTGCCCAACGCGACCGGCAAAATCGGCCAGCACGCCCGCGCCGGCCAGAGCGGTTACGACCGGGATGAGGGTCATCAAGATGTCGCCCAGGCTGACGATGAACTTGCCCAGGAAGCCCGCTCCACCCAAAGGCGCGACGAGGGCATTTCCTAACTGGATGGCCAGGCTGGACACCAGGTAAAGGAACAGAATGCCCAACAGTGCCGTGAAGAATATCGCGATCGGGCGAGCAATTCGCTCAAAGCGGGTCGGCGGCTCATCTTCAATCGGCGGTACAGCCCAACGGAAAATGAACCACATCAACACAGGCGTGACAATCACGCCGGCCAACGCTCCCCAGATGCTTCCTGTCATCAGGTCAGACAGAACATGTATCTTCCCAGCCACAAATCCACCCGCGACGATTCCCACTGGAATCAGCAAGATCGAAATCGCGATACTGGTAAAAGGGCTGGTAATCGGCGTCATGATGTTGCGCGCCGCGACAAAGCTAATCGGAATGGCGATTACCACGCCGAAAGTCGTCGCCAACAATGCCAGGAAAACCGTCTCGATGATCTTTTCCCAGGTGTCTTTAGCATTCTTGCTAAACATCGGCCCGCCAACATTTCGGCGAGTGATGGCGCGAATTTCCTGCGCAACGGTATCGGGGCGCTTGGGCAACTTCACGGTGGCAACGAAATGTCCGTCGTTGTCCGTGGTGATGGTGCCCATTTGCAATGAAACGCCGCTGGGGGGAATAAAATTCAATGGTCCGGTTGTGTTTGGCTCAAAGTTAAATCCCTCTACCGTAACCTCGGTGGCCGGATCGGCGCACTTAGGAGACATCACCATGTACGGGCCTTCCGTACTCGGCTCCGGCAGTGCTTCAGCCTCGGCGGAACAGGGCGTGTAAACCGGCAAAGAGACAGTAAATTCTTCTTTTTCGTAGGTAAAAACATCGGGCCGGGCCAGCGCGCGCAAGATGCGCGTCAATTGCGTCTGACGGCGCGGTTCGCGAGTCTCTTCCAGGTTGACTTTCGTCACCTGGAAGCCATAGGCATAAATGACCAACGCCAGCAAGATGGCCAGGCCCAGGAGAATAGATTTGAGAATTTTCGGTATTTTCATGGACGGATCCCCTTAGCCAACGCGTTCCGCTTCTTGCCCGTAGATTTCTTTGAACCGCACGTCATCGATTTCCTTCGGCAGCCCATCGAACACCACGCGTCCCGCATTCAGTGCAATGGCGCGGTGCGCATAGCGGTGGACAAGATCCAGGAAATGCAAGCTGCAAATCACCGTCACACCGTCCTCGGCATTAATCTTCTCCAGATACTGCATGATGCTATGCGCCAGCACAGGGTCGAGGCTGGCCACCGGCTCATCGGCCAAAATAATCTCAGGGTCCTGCATCAAAGCACGGGCAATGCCCACCCGCTGCTGCTGGCCGCCCGAAAGGGCATCCGCCCGCTGCTTGGCCTTATCCCCAATGCCAACCCGTTCCAACTGGTACTTGGCTTTTTCTATGTCTGCCTTGGGGAACCGGTTGATCAGGCTCCAGGCCGGGTTGGTATACCCCAGTCGGCCCGCCAGCACATTGGTCAGCACGCTAGAGCGGTGAACCAGGTTGAAGTGCTGGAAAACCATGCCAATTTTGCGCCGGACGCGGCGTAGTTCTTCGGCGTTCGCGACCGTCACATCTTGACCATCCAGGAAAATTTTTCCCGAAGTCGGTTCAACCAGCCGGTTAATGCAGCGCAGCAGCGTGGACTTCCCCGAACCGCTCAATCCAATGACTGCCAGGAACTGGCCCTTGGGCACGTCAAAAGATACATCGTCCAGCGCTTTCACGTTCGCCGGCATATACACCTTGGTCAGATTTTGGATTTTAAGCATAATTCACTGATACCAGAAGGAGCCGTCTATAAAACACAAGTTCGGACAAGAGGTTTTAACCACTAATCCGAACCGGTTGGGTGATTTGAAACTCTGGGCAGGGATTGCTCCCTGCCCAGAGTAACGATAGAACGTCGGATTATTGGCCCAGGCCTTCAAGCGTCAGGCCGGTGGCTTCGATCATCTGGCGGACAAAATCATATTCCGCATCGGTGGCGGGCAGAATGCCAGACCAGCCGTAGAAGTCATTGGAGCCAATCGAATTCGCCCAGTCTTCAGTCTCGGCGAAGGCGATCAAAGCTTCTTCGATCTGAGCGCGCACATCGGCGGGGAACTCAGGACCAAAGGACATGGTGTCATTGGGGATGGCGGGGGAGATGGCCAGGATGCGCACTTTCTGCATCACGTCCGGGGCTTCCGCACGGATGTTGGCGCGAGCGTCGAGAACACGCCATCCGTCGCACAGCAACTTCTTGCCTTCGGCGTCGGGAGCGCAATTCGCGATCGACTCTTCCGGAATTTCGTACATATCGTCGGTGACATTGCCGGCTTCGTAATCTTCATAAGAGAAGGCCGAGTCACCATCGGGGTTCAGCGGAACGCTGTAGAAGACGGTGCCGAAGTCAACTTCGCCGTTATAGACGGCGGTGACGGTCTGATTGTGGCCGCCGGTCTGAACTTCTTCACCCGGGGTGATGCCCTGTTCCTGGAACATCACGAGCGGGACCATGTAACCGGAGGTGGAGCCGACATCGCCGTAACCCCACTTGGCGCCTTCCAGGTCAGCCAAAGTCTGGTATTCGCTGTCGCGGGCAACGATGAACTCGGCCCAATACACAGGATAACCATAGCGGACGGCCTTGAAAGCAACATCCACACCGCACAACTGGCTGGCGAGAGCATAGCCCAGGCCGGGGATGAAGGCCATCGTGTCTGTCGGGGAAGCGCACATCTCTTCAATCGTAGCGGCGTAAGAGGTAGGTACGCTGACCTCGAAGGTCAAACCGGTGGCTTTGTTCAATGCATCGGCCATCACCTGGCCGCCCGTGGTGATGATGTTGGCATCCACCGACGGAACGAACAAAACTTTGATGGGGTGTTCCGGAGAGCCAACGGCGGGCTCGGGAACCTCAGTAGGAACCTCGGTCGGGGGCACAGCGGTGGGGGCTTCAGTGGGGACCTCGGTGGCGGGGACAGCGGTGGGTACCGCGGTGGGCGCAGGCGTAGCAGCCGGCGCGCAGGCAGCCAGGAGCATCGTTGCGATGACTGTCACTGCCAAAATCAAAGACAAACTGCGTTTCATATTTTCTCCTCCAAAGAGAATTGGGCTAACAGGTTTTGATAATAATCCATTATTCTCATTCGAGCAAGTTGCAGATGGGTAATCTTTACCGATCATTAACATAAATTTTCAAAAGGACCCCATTGTTCGGCCCTCTGACCGTTCTCGTGTTAGACGCTGCACCGATTCCCGGCGAGCCCATGTTACAATCCGCTTTTCCATGATTCACCCTACGGAGGAATTCCACCATGCGGTTTCAATTTTTGGGCACAGGCGCATCCGAAGGTTTTCCCGGGCTCTTTTGCAATTGCGCCGTATGCAATGAAGCGCGTCGTCTGGGCGGTAAGAACTTGCGCCTGCGCAGCGCGCTACTGGTCAACGACGATTTACTGGTTGATTTTGGCCCCGACCTATTGGCATCCGCGCAGCGCCTCAACCTCAATCTATGGAAGGTGCGCACCGGCTTGGTCACCCACACCCACGAAGATCACTTTTACCCCGATAATTTCTTCCTGCGCCCCAATCCCTTCGGCGGAGGGCCACAAATCCCAATCATGCGCCTGTATGGGTCAAAGAACGTGGCATTAGACCTGGAAGCAAAGGGGCTGGACCTGGAAAAGGCGCGCCTCAAGATCCACACAGTCAAGGCCTTTGAAAGCTGGCAAGATAATGGCTATACCTTCACGGCTTACCGCGCCTATCATGCCATCGACCACCTGGAAGCGTTGTTTTACAGCATTGGGGACGGCAAGCATTCTATCCTCTACGCCACCGACACGGGTTACTTCCCCGAAGAAACCTGGCAGGCCCTGCAGGGGCGTTCATTTGACGCCGTCATCCTCGAAGAAACTGTCGGCAAGGGAAGCTATGACCAGCATCTCAGCTTCGATACCTTCCTGCAAGTGCTGGAGCGCCTCCGTGCTGAAGGCATGGTGCGCCCCGGCGGGTGTATCCTGGCCCACCACTTTTCACATTCCGGCAACCCGCTGCATGATGACCTCAACGCCTTCTTTGCTCCCCACGGCGTAGAAGCGGCGTATGACGGCATGGAGGTCTTTCTTCCCGATTAGGGTAAAACTCCGATCAACCCCAGGTTGAAGTTCGTCCCCTGGCTGGGCACGCTCCCGTCCCCCTTGGGATCGGCATGCAGCACCTCCAACTCGAAGGTGTGCTTACCCATAGGCAGGTCATCCGCCACCGTTAAAGGCCGGTACCAACCATCCGGGCCGACCCAATCGGGGCGGTCAAAACCAGACAGCTTCCACTCGCCTCCGTCCAGGCGGTAGCGAAATTCGGCGGCGGCCTTACCAAAATCCAGCGCCAGCAGCAAGCCGCGCCCTTCAAAATCAAAGGCCAGCCGCGCGCCCACTGCCGAAGTGCGCAGCACCTGGTCGATCCACACCAGCTTCACCCAACGGCGCACCGTCCAGGGTCCTTCCAGGCGCACTTGTTCAAAAGGCAGCAGATAGCCGCTCTCCCAGTTGTGGGGGTTGAGCGGCGCGGGCATCCACTCGCCCGTTGGCAAAGCAGGCCCGCCCTGGCCCAACAGTTCCCGCTCCAAGAAGCTCTCCACTGCCTGGGCATAGCACAAACTGCCCCGAAACTGAGGATGCAAGCCATCGGGCAGCCACTCTTCCCAGCGCATAAGCCCCTTGCGCACTTCTTCAAATGCGCGCAGCCCCATCCACACGGAGCCAATTCCATAATGCTCGGCCAGTTGCTCGAACTCGGCGATGGAGGGGGGGACGCGCCCGGCCAGCATGTCGGCATACATGGTCTGCATATAGGTATAGGTAAAGACCAGGTCGCGGCCCTCGCCGCGCAGCAGCTTGCGCACCAGGCCCTCGCGCGAGCGCATGCGCTTCTCCGATGGCTCGCCCTGGTCGTTTACGGCAAACTCGATGAACACCAAATCACAGCCGCGCTCGATCAGGTCGCGCTGAGCACGAAAGACCGCCAAATCGCTGCCTGTGGCACCGATGGCGGCATTTTCAACCACCACCCGCACACCAGGGAAATGCTCGCAGAACCAGGCCGCCACCGGCTCCGGCCAATTCCATTCCGGGCGCCCATCGGTGATCGAGCCGCCGATGAAACCCAACGTGACCGATCCGTTCTTTAACGCGCGCAACGTGCGCTGCAAACCACAGCGGTGCCGGGTAATTTCCATATCCACCTCACAAAAGTCGCTGGTTCGGCTGTTTTGGAGCTTTCCGTACTCGCTCGTTTTATGCAAACAGGCGCATCACGGAGGTAATTATAAAGTAACTTCCTGCGGCGATGGCCGCCGATGCCGGCAAGGTGAGCAACCAGGCCCACACGATACTCCCAGCCACCCCCCAGCGCACTTTGCGAATGTTGCGGATGGACCCCACCCCTACAATTGCCCCGGTGATGGTATGCGTGGTGGACACCGGCGCACCCAGCGAAGAAGCGGTGAACAGGGTGATGGCCCCCGCCGTTTCGGCAGCAAATCCGCCCATCGGCTGCAACTTGGTAATTTTGCTGCCCATTGTGTGCACGATGCGCCAGCCACCCGATAGCGTTCCCAGGGCAATGGCCGCGTGCGCCATCAGCACAATCCATATCGGGATCGTCAATTCCCCAGCCGAATCAACCACCAGGTGGCGATAAGCGGGGACTGTGAACAAAACCCCGGCAATGATGCCCATCGTCTTTTGAGCGTCGTTGGTACCGTGCCCCAGGCTATAAAGGCCCGCTGAGATGAGCTGACCACGCCGGAAAATTTTATCCACCTTGCCGGGGGACTGCTTGCGGAACAACCAGAAGATGGCCAGCATGAGCAGCGTGCCCAACAATCAGCCCAGGAGGGGTGCGATAAAAATAAAAGCAATGATCTTGATCCAGCCCTTGATGATGAGCACGCTAAAGCCTGCCTTCAAGATCGCCGCGCCGGCATAGCCCCCCATCAGAGCGTGAGATGAACTGGTTGGCAGGCCAATTCGCCAGGTGATCAAATCCCAGACCACCGCGCCAAGCAAGGCGCAGAAGATCACCAGGTTGTCAATCTTGTTGACATCGATCAATCCTTTGCCCATTGTTTCTGCAACCGCCGTGCCAAAGGTAAAGGCAGCCACAAAGTTAAAAAAGGCCGCCCACGCGACGCCCTGCAAGGGTGTCAAAACACGGGTAGAGACAACGGTGGCAATCGAATTGGCAGCGTCGTGAAAACCGTTGACAAAATCAAACGCCAAAGCCAGCCCAATCAATAAAATGACGAAGATCAAAGTCAGGTCAAGCATTCCCGATAATAACCCTTTGAATGGTATCCCCCGCGTCTTCGATGCGATCGGTGGCGGCTTCGAGTAGTTCGTAAATTTCCTTCCAACGGATGAAGTCAAAGATATCGGAGCGGTGCGCCACCAGGTTTCCTAAACCTTCGTTCAACACCCGGTCGCCGGTGTTTTCCAGGGTGTTGATCTGGACAATCCGCTGGCGCACTTGCGGGTAATTCTTCTTGTCGTTCATCAGGCGAATGGCCGCATCCAATTCTTGCGCACTTTCGACGATCAAACCGGCCAGTCGCTTGGCGGGTTTCTTCACTTCGGTCACCTGGTAAATTTGCACTCGCTGCGCAGCGGCATGCACTGCATCCAGAGCATCATCGACGGCCGAGATGAGCGTTTGGATATCCTCAATATCAATAGGCGTGATCAATGTTCGTGGCAGTAAATCGTTCACCTCATGGACGATAAAATCGCCCTGATGCTCAACTTCCGTAATTTGGGCCACCTGATCTTCTATATTTTCGCATGTGTCCAGCAGCTTTTGCAGCAGGCGCGCGCCCTCCAGTAAATTCTGGCTGGCCTTGGCGAAAAGATCAAAATACTTGACTTCGGCTGGTAGGAAAGAAAAATTCACTGCGCCTCCCAGAGTTAAAAATATTTTCTGCAGGTTCTTGCAGTTATTCACATATCGCTCAAACTGTGGATGCGCCCATTATACCCTCAAATCACCCTGGCCGTTAAAGAATTGTTAATCTTCTTAACCGCCCGTTCATCATTCTCCGTGTGTTGTCGCGTGGGCTCGCATAGCAAATCGCGCTTCCCTCTGGTATACTACCCGCCAGAAAGAGAGTGCCATGTCCCTGTTGACCGCCACCGGCCTGAGCAAATCCTACGGCCCCGAAGACATCTTCCGCGATTTGTCCTTTGCCATCCCGCAGCGCGCGCGCGTCGGGCTGGTGGGCGCCAACGGCGTGGGCAAAACCACCCTGCTGAAGGTACTGGTTGGGCTGGAGGAGGCTTCTGCCGGGGATGTGCGCGTGGCCCGCGGAATCCGCGTGGGTTACCTGCCCCAACGCCCCAATCTGGACACGCAGCGCTCGATCTGGGAAGAATGTCTGGGCGCCTTCAGCGACCTGATCGATATGCAGGCTGAATTGCACCAGATGGAACAAACCATGAGCGCCGGGCACGACCCCGAAACTCTTGAACGCTACGGGCGCTTGCAGCATCTTTTTGAACTGCGCGGCGGCTATACCTACGAAACACGCATCCGCCAGACTCTGGCCGGGCTGGGTTTCGACTCCGTCGACTATCACCGCCCGCTCAACCAGATCTCCGGGGGGCAGCAAACGCGCGCCTTCCTGGCCCGCCTGCTGCTCACCGACCCCGACCTGCTCTTGTTAGACGAGCCCACCAATCACCTGGATATCTCCGCCATCGAATGGCTGGAAAATTACTTTAAGGAATGGCCCGGCGCCGCGCTGATCGTCTCGCACGACCGCTACTTCCTCGACCAGGTGGCGGAAGAGACCTGGGAGATGACCCCTGGCTTGGAGTTCTACCGCGGCAACTATTCCGCCTATCTGCGCCAGCGCGAAGAGCGCTACCGCCGTCGCCTGGAAGAATATGAAGCGCAACAAGCCTTCATCGAAAAAGAAGACGAATACATCCGCCGCAACATGGCCGGGCAAAACACACGTCAGGCCCAGGGGCGCCTCAAGCGCCTGGAACGCCTGCTGGAAACAGCCGTCATCACCCCGCCCGTTGATTCGCGCCACCTGCGCTTCCGCCTGACCCCGGCCCTGCGCTCCGGCGACCTGGTACTGCGTACCTACGGTCTGGGTGTAGGCTATCAAGACGAGGGCAGGGTGTTGTTCACCGTCCCCGATTTGGTGTTGCGTCGCGGCGAATGCGCCGCCATCATGGGGCCCAACGGCGCGGGCAAAACCACCTTCCTCAAGACTATCCTCGAACTCATCCCGCCCTTGCAAGGCCGTACCGAGTTGGGCGCTAACCTGAACGTGGGCTACTTTGCCCAGGCGCACGAGGGTCTGCACGGAGACCGCACCCTGATTCAAGAAATCGAAGCCGCGGCGCCAAAGATGCGTGTGGGCGAAATTCGCGACTACCTGGCCAAATTCCTGTTCACCGGCGAAGATGTCTTCAAAACGGTGGGCATGCTTTCGGGCGGTGAGCGCGGCAGACTGGCCCTGGCGGTGCTGGCTCTCAGCAGCGCCAATTTGCTGCTCTTGGACGAGCCCACCAACCACCTCGATCTGCCCTCGCAGGAAGTGCTGCAAGCCGTCCTATCCAATTACCACGGCACCATCTTGCTGGTTTCGCATGACCGCTACCTGATCGACGCCCTGGGCACGCAAATCTGGGAAGTGCTCCCCGAGGAAGCCACGCTGCGCATCTTCGACGGCGACTACTCCGAGTACAAGCAAATGCTGGCTGCCGAGGCCGCCCGCGAAGCCGCCCTGCGTGAAGCCGCTCCGCGCCCTGCCGCCCGTCTCAACGAAGACGCTCCGCGCCCCAGCGGCCCCTCCACCAACAAAGAACGTCAGCGGCTGCAACAGATCAAGCGCCTCGAGGATGAAATCTCTGCCCTGGAGGCAAAGCTGGCCTCCATCGAGAAGGCGCTGGAGAACCCGCCCACCGACCCCGCCAAAGTGCAAAAGATGGGACAGGATTACCTCCACGCGCAGCAGCTCCTCGATCAAAAGATGAATCAGTGGGCGGAGATGGTAGAATAGTTTGAATGACAGAAACTGCTCAGAGGGTGGGGAACTTTCCCCACATCTGGCTGAGTAGATACGAGTGAGACATCCAATGAACAGCCCTCACCCTACCCTATCCCGGGGAGAGCGAGGAACAGGTTCGTCCAGGGAGGACATGCATGGCATTGCTAGAACGCAGCTTTAAAGTAAACGCAGATGAAGGAGAATTACAACGGCGTCTGACCGCGTATGCCGCGCAGGTCGGGTTCGCCAGCCAGGACGGACGCACGTACTACCGGGGAATGGGTCCCGCAAACTGGCTATCGGCTTACCCGCGCAACGTGCCTACCCAGCTCAATGTGACCTGGCGGCGCGACCCGGATGACTGGCAGTTGAGTGTAGACACGCGCATTAACGTCGGTGGGCACGGCCTGGGGCTCATCGTCCCCGAAATCGAATACTGGTCTGCTGAGCTGGACACGCTTGAAAAAGCGCTCACCGGCAGAATGGTGGATTTAAAAGACCTGAAGAACTACGCCCAATCCGTGGTCATGCGCCGCCTGCTCATTGGGTTGGTGATCGTCTTCTTTATCGTTCTGGGCGGCACTCTGGCGCGGATGCTATTTGAGACCCCCGCCGCCTTCTGGATGGGCGGCGCATTCGGCGCCATGATCGGCATTGGCATGGCTCGACCGCTTACACGCCGCGCCATCCGCAAACCGCTGGGCAGCGTTATCAAAGATCTTCCCGCGGTTCCCTTCCGGCAGCCCGACGCGTCTCTCCTCGAAATAGCCATGCGCCGCGATATTCGCTCGTGGGGCGGCTGGATGATTGTCATGGGCATCATCTCCTTCGTCTCGGCTGGTTTCCTCGATTCCGCCTGGGGCATCTTGCTGGTGGTGGTGGGGCTCGGCTCGCTCATCTTCCGCACCCCGGCCCTCTACATCGTCTATGGAGTCACCCTGGTTTGGGCGGCAATCAACAACGCTCTGCTCAGCAGCGGCACCTGGGCCATCTTCTCCCTGGTTCAACTGGTCATGGCCGTGCAGACCTTTGGTCAATTCCGCAAATTCAACCAGGCCTACCAGGCCGGGCAGCGCAAGGCTGCCGAAAAACCGGTGGAAGTTGTAAGCCAGCCCGTGAACGAGGTCTCGGTGATTGAAAGCACAGACCCCGACGCGCAAACGCAGCCGGACACAACCGGGCAGGTCATTACCCGAGAGGCGCTTGAAACCGCCCGAGCCACCCTGGAACGCCCGCTAATCAATCCTGACGCAAACGCCCCGGCATTCACCTGGCTGAGCCTGGCGATGGGCTTTTTTGGCTTGTTCTCGCTGCTGGCCCTGTTGGGCTTCAGCATCCTGCAAGGGATCTTTGCCCAGGCGGCAAACATCTCGGAAGAGATGATCGGTTTCCTGACGGGCGTAGCCATTGACTTCTGCCTGCTAGGGTTCTCCACCGGTTTGGGCTCGCTGCTGGCCCGCCACCGCTTCAAAGGCGCCGCCATCGCCGGGTTGATCCTCGGCGGTCTGGGCATCGGCATCATCCTGACCTTGATGGTCCTGGCCCGCTTGGGTTAAAAAAACAGCACACCAACAAAAAAACGACGCGAACGCGTCGTTTTTTTGTTGGTGTGCTATTGTCTATGTTCCCCAATCGCGCAAATACAGGAAATCGTACCCTATCGTGCGGTTACTCAGCTTGGCAACCGGCGGCAGCACTCGTTTGAACTGGTTGCGGCGGATGCGCTCCACCACGCCGCGCACAAATCCGGCGGCAAATCCGGCCTCGATGCATTCCTCGGGGGTATAGCGCTCATCCACCAGCAAGAACAGCAGCCGGTCCACCTCTGCATAGGTATAGCCCAGTTCTCCTTCGTCGGTCTGCCCAATCCACAAATCCGCCGAAGGGGGCTTGTCGATGATCGCGCTGGGAACACCCATGGCCCGCGAAAGCTGGCGCACCTGAGTCTTGTATAAATCGCCAATGGGGTTGAGCGCGCAGGCCGAGTCGCCGTACAGCGTGGAATACCCCAACAGGATTTCGGTCTTGTTGCCCGTGCCCACTGCCAGCCCGTTGAATGCCGCCGTCTGGTCATACAGCACAATCATGCGCATGCGCGCCATGATGTTGCCCTTGCGCAAGTTGGGCATATCGGAAAATGCCGCGATCAGCGGGTCGACCATCGGCGTGATTTCCAGAGTCAGCGACTGCACTCCTGTGTCATCGATGACCATCTGGGCGTGCTCCAGCGAATCAGGCGACGAGGTTTTGTAGGGCAAGCGCAGCGCCAGCACATTCTTGGGCCCCAATGCCTCGGCTGCCAGATACAATGAGAGGGCCGAGTCCAGCCCGCCGGAAAGGTTGATCACCGCGCGGCTGAAGCCCATGCGGCTGATCTCGGAGCGAATGAAGCTGGTCAAGATCTGGCGCGCCAGATCGGTGTTGATGTTGAGATCGGGAAATTCACTCACGGTTACCTCCCAGAGGAGCGGCTGCTGTCGCTGAGAATGCGATTGAGTTCGCGCTCCACCAGCGCGGTGCGCTCATCCCGCAACAAGGGCAGGCGGGCGCGGGTACGATGCAATTGATTCAAATCAATGTTAACCAGGGTCAACGCTTCCTCCAGCGCTGGGCCTTCGCCCAGCAAATCGCCGTTCGGATCGTACACCGTGGCGCCACCCCAAAAGTTGAGCCCGTCTTCAAAGCCCACCCGGTTGGTGTGCAGCACAAAACTGGTGTACTGGCTGGCATAGGCCCGCAGAATGTGATTGACCCAGCGCGCCGAGCCCAACTGGGCCGCCGTGCCCAGACCACGGCTGGGCGAGGAAGACATGAACAACATCACGTCCGCGCCGTCCAACCACAACAGATAGGGCGGCGAGGCGTGCCAGAAATCCTCGCAGATCAACATTCCCACCCGCCCAAAGCGGGTGTCGAATGCCCGCACGCTGTCGCCCCAGGCAAAGAAGCGCCCCTCATCGAACATGCCGTAGGTTGGCAGGTACACCTTGCGATGCACATGCAGCACCTGCCCGCGCGAAAGGTATGCCGATGATATGAAGAAGCGGTTGCGCACATCTTCTTCCACAAACCCCACCACCAGGTCCAATTGCTGGCTGGCAGCCAGCAAAGGCCTGAACGTCGGGTCATCGGCGTTGGGGCGGCAAGCCACGGCCGGGGTCAGGTCTTGCAGCCCGTAGCCGGTCAGAGACAGCTCCGGAAAAACCACCAGATCGGCGCCTTTGGAATGGGCTTCGCCCAGATAGGCAAGGTGCTTTTCCAGGTTGGACTGCACATTCCCCAGGCGGGTGTTGATTTGAGCCAATGCGATCTTGAGCTTCATAGGGTAGTAATTTCGCTTCCTTTCGCTTGTCTGCGGGTCTGGAATTGCGCCCATACAAATAACGTAAAGAATAATAACACCAGGACCAGATTTAGCCACGTATCCACCCGCAACTGCCCCCATTGAGGAGCCGGGTCGGCACGCAACAGAGAGGCCACCAGATTCACTAATGACAGCCAGCTCACCGCCAGACTGAACAGCCAACCGGCTGGGCGCGGCATGGGCGTGAGCAACTCGAGCAGCCAGTAGAAGATCAACAGCGCCACTGCCGCGATCAATTGGACCGGCAGGCGCCCGCTGACCAGGCCGCTCTCATCCTGCACCGGCACCGCCCACCATGTTCCCGCAGGCAGTTCCAGCCCATAGGCCGTTCCGGAGAGCCAGCAGCCCAACCAGACGCCCACCGCCAGGGGGGGCAGCAGAGGATAAAGCAAGTCGGCCAGTCGACCGGGAGAAATTCGACGGATGCGGGCGGCGATGAGTATCCCCACCACTCCCCCAACCAGCGCCCCGGCATCGTTCAGTCCACCCAACCAGATCTGCATAATTTCGCCGGGGTGAGCCGTAAAATATACCTGGTTCAACCCGGCATAGCCTAGCCGCGCGCCCACCAGGGCAAACACCAGCGCGAACAAGGCAGAATCCAGCCATTGTCCGGACTGCTGCCGGCTAACGCGGTACAGCCCCAACGCGGCTCCAATTCCAACGGCAATCGCAAATCCGTTCACGGTAGTGAATCTTACCACAGAGTAAATTAACACCGCAAAAATAAACGAGTGCGCCGCGTTTGCGGCGCACTCGTTTATTTTTGCGGATCCTTATTCGTACTTCAGCGCCAGCACCGGAATCATCGTCGCCGCGCGCAGGGCCGGGTACAGTCCCGAGATCAACCCCACCAGGGTCGAAAAGAGCAGGGCAAAGATGGGCAGCCAGGGAGCGATGTAAGCTGCCGGACCGGCGGCATTGCCGCCCATCTGTGCCGCCTGGCTCTCCAAATAGGCCGCCGCCAGCACGTTGACTACCTGCGCTGCCAGCCAGGCCAGGCCAACTCCGCCCAGCCCGCCAATCAAGCCAATCCCTGCCGCTTCGCCCAGGAAAATGCTCAGCACATTGCGATTGGTCGCGCCAACTGCTTTCATCAACCCAATCTCGCGAGTGCGCTCCAGAATCGCCATCGTCATAGTGTTGGCAATGCCAATGGCCGCCACCAGCAGGGCAATCGCGCCAATCCC
>JAEXTI010000407.1 GCA_023406965.1 Chloroflexota bacterium | reverse complement strand
GCAAGCGCATCAACCCGGCGCCCCAAAAACGGGCCGCCTCAAACGTCTTTTGCACCAACCCCCGGCGATAAGCATCGGGCAGGTTGGCGCCCTTCTCCATCAAATCCGCCGCCAGCCGCAAAGCCGCGGGGTTCATGTTGGCCGTGCGGAATCCAATGGTATCCGTGAGGATGCCGGTGAGCAAGGCCGAAGCCACGCTGGCATCCATCGGCAGCCCCCATTCCGGCAGGCATTCCGCCAGAATGGCGCTGGTCGCAACCGCTGTCGGCTCCACCAGGTTGTGGCGGGCAAAATGCAGGTTGGTCACGTGATGGTCGATATTTACATCCACCATCTCGCCCTCCAGCAAATCTCCAGTGCGCTCCAGATCAGAGCAATCTACCACCACGATCAGGCGCGCCATCCCGGTAACCGAGCGCTGCACGCGCTCGCTGCCCTTCAAAAAACGCAAGTTCGGCGGCACGCCATCCCGCGAGACGATCTGCACGGTCTTGCCGGCCTGGATGAGCGACAAACCTAGCCCCAACAGCGCTCCAATGGCATCGCCATCCGGGCGGATGTGAGAAACCACCAGGATGTTTTCGGCTTTTTGGAGTGCCTCGCCCACCACCCGCCTTGCTGACTCAGGCTTCATCCGCGGCATCCTCCGTGTCTTCATCCGGTGGCTCAACCGGCGCAGGAGTTTCCGCGCGAATTTGAGCCAGCAGCCTCTCGATATGATCGGCATGTTCAGGCGTGGGGTCCCAATGGAAGCGCAGCTTGGGGAAGGCGCGCAGCTCGACGCGCGCTGCCAGCTCAGAACGGAAGAAACCCGCCGCGTGGCGCAGCCCAGCCAGAACCTCCGCCGACCGCTCCACGCCTTCTACCGCCGAAACGAACACATCCGCATAGGCCAGCTCGCGGTCCACTTTCACTTCCGTTATCTGTATCCCAGCCAAGCGCGGATCGGCCACTTCCTTGACCAGCATCGCCGACAACTCTTCTCGCACTCGCTCAGAAATCCGCCGCATTCTTATTTTAGAAGGCATTTTCTTACCTCGAACTCATCCTCAAAGACAGCGCTAGCCCATCTTTTCAACCACGTAGCATTCCAAAACGTCCCCGGGGGCGAAGTCGTTGAAGGTTTTCAAAGCCACGCCGCACTCAAACCCCGTACGCACCTCGCGCACGTCGTCTTTCATGTGCTTGAGCGAGGACATTTCCCCTTCGTGGAGCACTTCCCCATTGCGAATAACGCGAATCTTGCCGTTCCGGCGCAGTTCGCCCTGGGTCACTTTGCTTCCGGCAATTTTTCCGACCTTGGAGATGCTGAACACTGCCATGACCACAGCCTGCCCCACCACTGTCTCGGTGAAGGAAGGCGCCAGCATACCCGTGAGGGCTTTTTCCAGGTCTTCGAGCAGGCGATAGATGATGTTATACAGGCGCACTGAAACACCCTCGGCCTCAGCCATGCGCTTCACAGCGGCATCCGCCGTCACGTTGAAACCAATCACAATGGCCTTGGAGGCCGAAGCCAGCAGCACATCGTTCTCGGTCACATTACCGGGATCGGCATGAAGCACATTGATGGATGCGCCGGTTTTCTTCAATTCATTGACCGAATTGACAATCGGCTCCAGTGAACCCTGCACATCGGCTTTCAAGATCAGGCGCAGCTCTTTCTCTTCGCCGGCTTGAACTTTGGCAAACAACTCTTCCAGAGTGGCCTTGGGGGCTTTGGCTGCCTTGGCTTGCGCGGATGCTTTGCGCTGATCCACCACCGCGCGGGCTTCTCGATCGGAAGCGTAGGTGGTGAAAATTTCACCTGTGATTGGCACCTCATTCAAACCCATCACCTGCACGGGAGTCGAAGGCCCGGCCGAGCGAATCTTGCGCATTCTGAAATCAAATAAGGCGCGCAGCTTGCCATAAGCCGTGCCCGCCACAATGATGTCTCCGGTTTCCAGGGTGCCGTTTTGCACCAACAGAGTCGCTACAACACCCCGGGCCCGGTCCACCTGCGCTTCAACCACCGTCCCCAACACCTTGCCCTTGGGGTTGGCTTGAATATCGATGCTCTCGGTAGTCAGCAGGATGGCTTCCATTAAATCTTCCATGCCCAGGCGCTGCTTGGCCGAGACTGGCACCACCAGGGTGCTGCCGCCCCATTCGTCCGGCACCAGGTCCATCTCGCCCAACTGCCGTTTGACAAAGTCGGGGTTGGCATCTGGCCGGTCAATCTTGTTCAACGCCACAATGATCGGCACGCGGGCAGCCTTGGCATGGGCAATGGCCTCGCGGGTTTGCGGCATCACGCCGTCATCCGCCGCCACCACCAAAACCACCACATCGGCTCCTTGAGCGCCGCGCGCCCGCATGGCTGTGAAAGCAGCGTGACCGGGTGTATCCAGGAAAGTGATCAACCGGCCTTTGTGCTCGATTTGATACGCGCCGATATGCTGCGTAATGCCGCCTGCCTCGCCGCCCGCCACGTTCGTGTTGCGGATGGCGTCTAGCAAGGTAGTCTTGCCGTGATCAACGTGTCCTAAAATGGTCACCACCGGAGGGCGGTTGACCAGGTTGTCCGAATTTTCACTCGCGATCGTGCGCCGCCACAGCGGCACTTCTCCGGTTTGCTCCTCAACAACCTCTTCAGGAGTCTCCAGGTTGGCATCAAAACCCAGCTCAGAGGCCACAATGGCCGCGGTGTCGAAATCAATCTGCTGGTTGATGTTGGCCATCACGCCGTTGGACATCAAAATCTTGATGACCTGGATCGGGCTTGCCTGCGTTTTCTGCGCCAAATCGCGCACGGTCACGCTGACGGGGAGTTCAATCTTCTTGCGCCCATTCTCGCCCATAAACACCTCCTTAACAATGCTTACCCAAAATACAGCTGGGTTGACGTGGCAGGTATGTAGCGATGTAATCCCGGCAAGAGGGCCGCTTCAGGCAAACCCCAGAGACTTTACACCTTACATAGGTCGCTCCGCTCCCTCTTGGTCTGGTTTGACTTCAGCCAAACCGGCTTCATCCGCTTCATCTGGCAATCTTGCCATAAACATGCGAAGGAATTCACGGTCTGGTTCGGTCAGTTCGGTTTTCAAGGCATGTGCCAGGGGGCCTTTCAGCCCCTTCTCCCAACACGAGCGCAACGCGTGGAGATAAGCCCCCCGCCCTGCAGCCTTGCCGGTTGGATCCACCCGCGGGCCCTCTTCCGTGCGCACGATGCGCACCAGGGCCCGTTTAGCAAGCACCTGGCGGCATCCCACACAGGTCCGTTGGGGCACATGCTTGGTCCGTTTCGCTATCTTTTTAGCCACCTCTTTTCCCGTTATTCAACAAAATCAGAGCGGTTATTCCCAATCAAAGTCACCATCGCCGCGCTTGTGTTTCTTGCGCGCAACGGTCAAATCAGCATCGGGATCGTAAACGATCTCGACGAATTTGCGGCCTTTCTTCTTCTTCTCTTTCTTCTTCTTGCCGGCTTCGCCGCCTTCTTCTTCCTCTTCTTCCGGCTCAACTGCCTGGAAGACGTCGGTCTTCAGCGTAAACAGCTCATCAAAGCTGGCTTCCTCTTCGGATTCTTCAACCACCGGGGCAGTTTCTGCCACCGGGGCCGCCTCGACAACAACCACTTCTGCGGCGGTCGCGGGCTCATCCACCGCAACAGCTTCCTCAGCCACAACCTCAACCGCCTCGACGGCTTCCACGGGCTCAACCGCTTCAGCGGCCGCTTCCACAACCGGGGCAGCTTCTTCAACTGTTGCTTCTTCTATAGCCGGAGTCAAGACCGCCCCATCCACCAGCCGGTTGATCTCGGCCATGGCCCGCGGGCCAATGCCTTGTAACTTCAACACGTCGTCGGGGTTTAGCTTAATCTGCACCACCAGCTCCGAGAGCGTGGTCAGACCGGCTTCTTGCAGGGTGTAAGCCACGTGCTCGGGCAGGCTGCTGTCGAGCAGGCTCATGGTGGCTTGCTTGGGATCGATCATGGCGCGAATCTCGGCCACGCGCGGATCTTCCACCCGCTTTTCGGGCAGGCGGCGGCTGGCGCGGCGCTCAACGCGGTCCACAAACTGCGTCATGCGCTCGTACTCTTCCGGATTCAGCGGGCGGTTTTCGGCTTTCTTAGCCAGCATCACCGAGATCAAATCCATGACCTCGCCTTCCGTCTCAGCGATAGTTGCGTAAGCCGGGTCGGATTGCAGGCGGTTCAAGGTGTCGGCGGCAGCTTCGGGCAGGCTCTTGATGTCGATGCGCCAGCCGGTCAGCTTGGCAGCCAGGCGCGCGTTTTGACCATCGCGCCCAATGGCCAGGCTGAGCTGATCTTCCGGCACCACCACCGTGGCAGTCTTGCCGCCGGTGCTCTTGTCGTTCAAGTACACACCCAAAACCCGGGCCGGGCTGAGCGATTTGGCAATATACTGGGCCTGATCCTGATTCCACTCGATGACGTCGATCTTCTCATCGTGCAGCTCGCGGACAATGGCCTGGATGCGCACACCGCGGATGCCAACACAGGCGCCCACCGGGTCGATGCCCGGCTGCGTGGCGCTGACCGCCACCTTGGCGCGTTCACCCGGCTCGCGGGCAATAGAGCGAATTTCCACGATGCCGTGGTAAATTTCGGGGACTTCGTTTTCCAGCAAGCGGCGCAAGAAGTTGCGGTGCGTGCGGGAGAGAATGATCTGCGGGCCGCGGGGCGAATCTTTGACTTCGGCCACCAGGGCGCGCACGCGGTCGT
>JAEXTI010000404.1 GCA_023406965.1 Chloroflexota bacterium | reverse complement strand
CTTTGCTGACCCCTGCGGCGGCGCAAATATCCGCGACGCCGGTGGCATCAAAGCCTTGTTCGGCGAAGAGGTTCTCGGCTACCGAGAGCAGGCGGGCGCGAGTTTCCTCGCTGCGAGCTTGCATGTGCTACTCCAAAACAGAAAAGATACCGACCGGTCTGTTTTTTTTTATTGTAGCACAGATGGGGACAGAGAGGCATTACAGAAGCATTACAAGTTGAGGGCGATCGGGCTTAAGCGCTTCTGTGTGCGCGGAAGCCGAGAATGTGGTTGAAGGTGGTCGGTCGGGCTAAAGCCCTTCCTCAGGACAAAGCAGCCAGGGGAACCGGATAGACAGGGTTGGATGGAAATCCTCCCTTGGTGGGGGGAATCCAGGAGGAGCGTTGTGAAGCAAGGCGATTATTCTTCGGGGCGGTGGACCCAGCGCGCGAGGCCGTCGGGGGGGGTGTAAGCGCGGAGTTGGTCGAGGAGGGCTTCGGGCTGGGGGGAATGAACCAGGATGTGGCGATGCTCGGCGTAGAGGAAGCCTTCGTTTGAGGCGTGCTCGATGAGCGCCAGAAGCGGGTCGTAATAATTCAAGGTGTTGAGGAGGCCGACGGGTTTGTGGTGCAGGCCAATTTGCACCCAGGTGAGGGTCTCGAAGAGCTCGTCAAAGGTGCCCAGGCCGCCGGGCAGGGCGATGAAGGCTTCGGCCAGCTCGCTCATGCGGGCTTTGCGGGTGTGCATGTTCTCGGAGGTCTCCAGGCGGGTCAGACCGGCGTGAATGAGAGCCGAGGTGTTAAGGTTGTGGGGGACGATGCCGATGACCTCGCCACCGGCCGAGAGGGCGCCATCTGCCACCGCGCCCATCAGGCCGGTTTTCCCGGCGCCGTAGACCAGGGTGATGCCCTGGCGAGCCAGAAGCTGGCCAAGGCCAAAGGCTGCGTCCAGGTAAACCTGCTTCAAGCCGTCGGCGGAGCCGCAATAAACACAGATGGAGCGCAATGAATTTGTCATGGTGACCTCATTTGACCCATAAAGTTGTTTCTATATTATAAAACGGGGCGAAGATTTGGACGGGGGAATAGCCATGGGCGCTGGCGTATTCTTCAAAGGGAGCTTCCAGGTTGCCGGGCGTTTCGGGAGTCAGGCCCTCGTGCTGGACCTCGAAACCGGTCAAGATGGCGGCGGGCGGGTCGGTGGCGAGGAAGGCTTCCAGATCGACTGGAGCGATGACCTCATACTTCAGGCGGCGCTCGATGGTGAGGAAGTTGACCGTGCGCCAGGAGAAGGGGCCAACGGCAAACATTTCGTATGAGTCCAGGCCGCCTTCGAGGGGCAGCATGGGTACCAGGGTGAGGATTTTTCCGCTGGGAACGTGCTCGGAGAGGGTTTTTGCGTACTGGTGCACTTGTATTGGAATCCACTCTGCGGGGCGTGCCAGAATTTTAATTCGGGAAAGGTCGGTGACGAAGTTGCCCTGGAGAAGAATCAGGGCTGTCATGGCAGCGAGACCGAGGGCCTGCCAGCGGGACTGTTTGAGTTGGCTGAGCGCGGCGGCAGAGGCGATGACCAGGAAGGGCAGCGGGGCAAAGAAGTACTGGACCCATAGGGGAGTGGGGGCAAAGGCAGAGGCAAAGAGGGCCAGGATCAAGGCGCACAGGGTCCAGGCAGGCAGGTCGCGTGTGCGGGAGCGGATGTATTGGAGTAAGGTCCGCGCGGCGAACCACAGCGAGCCCACATACAACAGGGCGGTGGCGGGACTCTTGAGCACTTCCCAATAGAAGTAGCTGAGCTTGGAGAAGAGGTCCATTTTTTCGCGGTGGCCCAGGTACTCGCGGTATAAGCGGTTGAGGTTGATGTAGATGATGTTGCCGTAGATGAATTGCTGGGGGGCGAGCAGAAACAAGACAAGCACCGGGAGCATGCCGAGGGCAAATCCCGCTGCCAGGAGGAGCAGTGGACGAAGTTGGCGGCGGCCGTCACGGATCAGGGCGAAAAGGAGAGCGCCGCCCAGGACGATGATCACGACGGCGTAGGACAGACGCACCCCGGCTGCCAGGGCGGCGAAGAGACCGGCCAGGCCGAAAGTACGGAATCGGGGAGGTTGATCGAGGCCGGATTGGAATGCCTGCCAGGCCAGCAAGCTAAAGATACAGGCCAATGTATGGTTGAAGGCACGC
This sequence comes from Chloroflexota bacterium, assembly GCA_023406965.1. The sequence goes on along the minus strand of JAEXTI010000404.1, from coordinate 2,101 downwards.
CCGTCAAGGAACGCGAGGGCGGGGTCAAGCAGAAAGGCCAGCACACCCAGCGCGCCTGCCAGGAATTGGAAGAGAACGGGGCGAGTATGGAAGGTACGCTTGACTGTCAGGTATAAGAGCAGCGCGGACAGGAAGGTGAACAGGCTGGCGGCAGCACGCACGGCGAGGAAATCATAACCGGTGAGAGCAACGGCAATGGCGTTGACCACCAGTTGATAAGGCATGTGGTGGTAGGGATAATCGAGATAGGGGAGCAGGCCTTGACCGGCAAGGAATTGCGCGGGGGCGACGAACTGGTATTCGTCGTGGCTGATGCCGGAGTCGAGGATGCGCGGAAGGATGAGGAGGAGGACGAAGGCAAAGAAGATGACTTCCAGGATGGGCAGCCAGGGAAAGTGCTTGGGGGTGTTCATGGCATGGGGAATTATACGCCAATTGGGAAAGGGGATTCTCCACGAATTTCACGAATGACACGAATGGGAAGAGAGGAGTTACTCCACGAATTACACGAATGACACGAATTGGGAAGATACGATTGATCCGCGAATGGTCCTGGCAAGGCCAGGGCAAACGCGAATAGGCGCGAATGAAGAAGGATGGTTTTTTGTGGGTGAATTGTAAAGGATTGGATATTGCCTCTTGTTTGTGAACAGAAAGGTTGTATAATATGAACGAAAGGTTCATAAAATATGTCTCCAAATTATGCAACTGAAATTGTTCCATTGGTGTTGGAGCTGGAGGGGCGCGGGCTGGTGACGCGCACCTTCCGGCGGTTGGACCCCGACCGGCAGCAAGCCGTGATTGATGCGATCATGACCGAGGCGGGCGAACGAGGCCCGGCTGAGATCAACATCAAGCAGGTGGCGGCACGAGCGGGGGTTTCGGTGGGGTCGCTGTACCAGTATTTTGGCAGCCGCGAAAAATTGTTGGAATTCAGCGTGGAGTTGGTGACGCGCCTGGTGACCGGTTTGTTCGACGGTTACGCCCCCATGCTATCCGAGATGCCGCTGGCAGATGGCCTGGCGGCTTATCTGCAAGGCGGGCTGGAGTGGGCTGAGAGCAGTGAGGCGGGTCTGGTGCGTTTTTTTGCAAAAGCGGCTTACCAGGGCGACCCCGCCCTGGAAGAAAGCGTGGTCAGGCCGTTGGGCGGGGCGATGCGGAGCATGGTGGAAGCGATGATGGATGCGGCTCGCCAGCGAGGAGAGTTGCGCGAGAATCTCGACCTGGAAGCAGTGGGGCGAGTGATCAACGCGCTGCTGGTCGTGCTGGGTGACGTGCAGTTGCTGCCGTACCTGAACAGTTATTTTCAACTGTATGACGAGGCGATGACGCCTGAACGAATATTATCGGCTTGCCTGGACCTGATTATCCGCGGCGTGCAAAGGGAGGCGGCCTCATGAAAATTTTGCGTGTGGCGTGGAAGACTCTGCGGGAAATGTGGCGCGAGCCGCAGATTTTTTGGCTGCTGTTGTTATTCCCGGCGATGATGGTGGGAATTTATTACATTGGATATGGCAATACGGACCAAGGGATGTCACAGTTCCTAACCCTATGGGTGTGTAACCGGGACGCCGGCCCGCGCGGAAGCGAACTGGCTCAGGCGTTCAGCGGGGCGACCTATGAAGGGGCTCCACTTTATCAGGTGCGCGAGACGGAGGATTGCGCGGCGGGAGAGCGGGCGTTGCTGGACATGCGCGCAGCCGCCATGCTAACCATCCCGGAAAACTTTAGCGCGCGGCTGGGCAGGGGAGAACAGGCGCAACTGAACTGGCAGGGCGATGCGCAGGCTGATACCTACGTATTTGCATACAGCTTTGCCGGACCGGTCATCCAGCGCTTTCTGGGCAAACCTGAAGGGGCAGAGCCGCTTGTCTACGAGTTTGTGGGTGGGACGGGCGGTTTGAACGACTTTCAAGTTGGCGTGCCGGGGGTGATGGTTTTTGGCGTGCTGCTTGGAGCGCTGGCGGTAGCGCTGGTTTTGTCGCGAGAGCGGGTGAACGGGACCTTACAACGGCTGCGATTGGCGGAAATGGGTTCCGGGGATCTCATTGGCGGAATCGTACTGGCGAATATGCTGCTTGGAATTGTGCAATCGGCGGCG
>JAEXTI010000375.1 GCA_023406965.1 Chloroflexota bacterium | reverse complement strand
GGCCGCCGCCCTTGCCGCCAAACCACACCCGCGTGATCTCTGTTGCGGGAAGGCGATAGCGCGGCACGTAGGCGCCGTAGCCGATGATTCCCACCCCTCGATTTGGTTTCAAAATGCGATTTGTCATTTTACGCACCCCATTCCTTTAGAATTTCTTGCGCGCGATCAATGCGCACCGTTTTTTCTGCTACCAGTTGTTGGGCCAGCTTTTCCACCAGTTCACCACTGGCCCCGGCGGCAATGGCTACCTGGCGAGCGTGCAACCCCATGTGCCCGCGCTGAATGCCCTCGGTGGCCAGCGCGCGCAAGGCCGCCAGGTTTTGGGCCAGCCCCACCGAAACAATGATCTCCGCCAGTTCCGCCGCGCTGCGTACGCCCATCAGCTTCAAGGCCGCCCGCGCCGCCGGGTGCACCCGCGTGGCTCCGCCCACGGTGCCCACCGCCATCGGCAGTTCCAGCGTGCCGACCAGATTGCCCTCGTGGTCCTTGCCCCAGGTGCTCAGCGAGGTGTATGTGCCGTTACGCGCCGCGTAGGCGTGCGCCCCGGCTTCCACCGCTCGCCAATCGTTGCCCGTGGCAATCACCACCGCGTCGATGCCGTTCATAATACCCTTGTTGTGCGTCGCCGCCCGGAAGGGGTCCACTGCCGCGAAAGCCCAGGCCGCAATGATGCCATCCCTTACCCGCTCGGCGCTGTACTCGCCAAAGGCCAGCGCTTCCAGCCGGATGGTGCAGCGCGCCCTGGCCAGCCGCCGCACCGCCAGGTTGGATAGGATGCGCAAATGCACTCGCCCACCCGTAATCTGCTCGATGCGCGGCGCCAGGCGTTCCATGGCGGTGTTCACGGCATTAGCGCCCATCGCATCGCGCACATCATAGATCAGGTGCAGCACCAGGAACGGTCCCACCGGAGACTGGTCAAAGACGCGCACTTCGATGTCCCGCGGCCCGCCGCCCAGCTTGTTCAGCACCGGGTCAATCTCGCCCGCCATCTGCAGCAGCTCGGCGCGCTTTTCCAGAATCGCCAGCCGGGCCGAAGCCGGTTCGGCCACGTCCAGAATTTGCATCTGCCCAATCATCTCCGGCGCGGTGGCATGAGCAATGAAACCCCCTCCGCTGCGCGCCAGTCGGGCCATGAACGAGGCCCCCGCCACCACCGAAGGCTCTTCAATCGCCATCGGCGCCAGTACCTCGCGCCCATTTACCAGGAAGTTTTGGGCAATGCCCAGCGGCAAGCCAAACAGCCCCACCGCGTTTTCAATCATATGGTCGGCCTGTCCCGCGCTCATCCCACCCTGCCCAAACAACGCCTGGGCTTCTTCTGTCGTCAGGTCCGCCCGCTCCACAATGGATGCCTGTCGTTCTTCCAGGCTTAGCTCATAAAACTTTTTTGATGGTTGTTCTGCCATGCAATCTCCCGCTTTATCTGTCCGTGAAGTCGGGCTGTCTTTCCCACCCAACCTGAATTGATATATACCGTCCCCCGGCTTGCAAAACCTATCAAATATGACCTTTCGCCATCACCAAACAAAAGGCTGGTAGGGGCGGGTCTTTCATGCGGGCCTTCGCCAAGAATCCTAACGTGTCCCTCCAGGCTCGACCCACGGGAGCATCGGAAAGACCCGTCCTGGTGCGCCAAGACACCGCTGGTTTCAACGCGTTATAATTATTCTGAACCAAGGAGTCGAAAATGTCCACGGATGAATCGTACCGCGATTTTGTATTAGAGCAGCTTGAAAGCGTGGTCCCCGCGATCTACTCCAAGAAGATGTTCGGAGGCGTCGGTATCTATTCTCACGGGCTGTTTTTTGCGCTCATCGCAGACAATGTGCTATTTTTCTATGCCGATGACACCACACGTGCCGAATACGAAGAACTGAACGGGGAGCGCTTTGGTAAAAACTACTACGAAGTTCCTATCGGCGTTTTGGAAGACCTCGAAACATTGCGCGAATGGGCAGAGAAAGCCCTGGCGGCTGCCGGGCGAAAACCTAAAAAGAAGTCCGGAAAGGCCTAATTTTGGGGTAAAATTCGTGGTATGAAAGCTACTAATCTACTCCTATTAATGGTGTTGTTGGGATTATCCCTGCCATTCCATTCCACAACCCCTGTCCAGGCTGCCCCCACGATCGACACCGCCGAACCCTACGCCGGAGAAGTCGTCTGCCTGCCTGATGTCTATCTGCAAGGTTCAGAGAACTGTCTGCCCGCCGGCCCTTCCACCACCCTCACAGAGATGGCGCGCCAGGGCATGATCTCCAAACCCCTACCCGTCCAGCGCCCGGCCAAAGAACTGAGCCAGAGCCCGGTCATGGTAGCCAAAATCAACCTCGAGGAATACGAACCCGCCCCAGTGTATGGCTCCCTTGCCGATGCGGCCGCCCAGTCCAACCCCGCGCGTTTCATCGCCCCTGGCGCATTCCGTTACGTCTCGATTGTTGACATTCAATACATCGATGACAAAGCCTATGTCATGCTGCGCTCCGGCGAATGGATGCGGGCCTCTCCGGCAGCTATCTCCGACTTCCAGGGAGTCACCTTCACCCGCACTCCCGCCAATGACTTTGGCTGGATTGTGGATGCCGGTCAGGCCCGTAGCGCTCCAGGCTATGCGAATCCAAACGTCGGCGACATCATCTACCGTGAGACGATGGTCCAAATCTATGAAGTCGCCGCTGCCGACGGCGTGGATTGGTATCGCATCGGCCCAGATCAATGGATGGAACGCCGCTACATTCGCCAGGTGCGCATCAACCGCACCCCGCCCGAAGGCGTCACCGGCGGGCGCTGGGTTGAAATCAACCTCTATGATCAAACCGCATCTGTGTATGACAATTACGAACTGATCTTTGCCACCATCGTCGCCACCGGCGCCGAGCCCTATTACACCCGTCCCGGTGTCTTCCAAATTTATCAGAAGAAACCCCTCGAGACCATGCAAGGCGCTTTCGAGGCCGACCGCTCCGATTTCTACTATTTGGAAGACGTTCCCTGGACGATGTATTTCGATGAAGCCCGCGCCCTGCACGGTGCATATTGGCGCGCTCTGTACGGATACGAAGGTACTCACGGCTGCGTCAATTTCTCAATCGGCGATTCGGCCTGGTTGTATCAGTGGGCCAACGAAGGTGACTGGGTCTACGTTTGGGACCCCTCCGGCCGCACCCCCACCGACCCATCCC
>JAEXTI010000330.1 GCA_023406965.1 Chloroflexota bacterium | reverse complement strand
ATCTGGGTCGAGCAAACAAGCCCTACTCCAAAAACATAACCTGACAAGATCATAGATGTCTTGTCAAGTGGATTATAGCAAGAATCTAATAAACCTGCAAGCAATGCAAGATGTGCGTGAAATTCGGCCTCCTTCCCGGTTCGATGAGAAGTTGTGAAAATGTTACAATTTCTTTCGGAGACTACAACTTCATGGAAATTGATCAACACCCCCGACGGGTATTAATTCTCGTTATCGACGGACTGCGGCAGGACGTGTTTCACGCGGCGCTGGATGGCGGCCGGCTGCCTCACCTGGCGGAGCTGCTGGGCTCCGCGCCGCTGCATCTGGACCCGGTCAGCACGGCGCCGTCTATCACCATGTGCGCGCAGACCTCGCTGTTCACCGGCGCGCATCCCGACCGCCACGGCATCACCGGCAACCAACTCTTCGATCGCTTTGCGCCCTCGCCCCGTTTTTATGCATTTGATATTGGCGACACCCTGGCAGTGGATGATGCTGTGTTAATGTACACGCCTCCCGGCCTGCTTAACGAGACCATCTCCATCAACACCCCCACACTATATGAATGGGCGAGCGGGCGTGGGTTGGGTTGCACGGTTGTGCATCACATGGTTTCGCGTGGCGCGCACACCTGGCTGCCCCCCAGCCTGGCGCAAATTGCGCGCTTCACAAAGGGCGCGGGCACGCCCTTGGGCCTAAGCGCCGAGCAGTTTGATCGGCAGGCCGTCAAGCGCGTTCTGGAACATTTGAAGCAAGGCCACCAGCCCGACTTGCTGACCGTGTACTTCATGGGTGTGGACCACGAGTCCCATGCTCACGGCCCTGGCGCGCAAGCCGATTATCTGACCGGGGTGCTCGATGGCTTGATCGGCAAGCTGGTGAACGGTTTGAGGAAGGCAGGTTGGTTGGAAAACTGCCTGACGGCAGTGGCGTCGGATCACGGGCAGATCGAGGTGATTCCGGATGACCGCCATTCGTTGCGCATGAGCTTTCCTTTTGACCGCGAGATGGGTTACTTGTTTGATGCTCTGGGTCTGGACGTGCACGACCTGCCCGGCGAAGACCCGGCTTGCGACGCGGTGGTGGCGGCAAACGGCGGTTTGGCGCACGTGTACTTGCAAAACCGCCAGGGCCACTGGGCCGATGCGCCGGACTTTGAGCGGGATGTGCTGCCGGTAGCCAGAGCCTTCTGGGAGGCTCACTTGACCGGGACGCACGCGCCGGATTTGCAAGGATCTCTCTCGGCGGTGCTGGTGCGCAATGTGCAGGCCGAGGGGTGGGAGGCGGATTACCGCGCGTTGACACTGCAAGGTGAGGTGGTGGCGCTGGAAGACTTCCTGGCAAGGTTGGATCTGGCCGATGCGCCTGCACGGCTGCACCACCTGGCCGGCCCGCGCAGCGGGGACCTGCTGCTGGTCAGCAATTCCGCCGCGGGCTTTTACTTCGGCGCGCCGACGGTGGGCGTGCATGGAGGCTTACAGCCCGGAGAATCACTATGCGTGGCCAGTTTTGGATGGCCGCAGGGCGCGCGAGAAACACTGGAGCAAGCCGCCGCCGGGGTGGTGACAGAACGGGCCAGCATTGTGCACTTCATGCCCATGATCCAGGCGTTGATCGGGTAGAAAAGGCGGGGCAGTTTGCGGAATCGCGCCCCGCCGCACCAAAGCGAATGACAAAAAGCCCTCTCTACGCGATCAAAGTAGCGATCGCCACAAAATGGGCTGCGGCTCCCAGTATGACAAAAATATGCCACACCTCGTGAAAGCCCAACACGCCGGGGATCAATTCCAACTTCTTGGTGGCATACACCACTGCCCCCAGCGTGTAAATGACCCCGCCGGCGAATAACCAGAACAGGGTGCTGGGGGAAAGGGCTGCCAGCATTTCGCGGGCGGCCAACACGCTCAACCAGCCCATTGCCACGTAGACCCCGGCGGTAACCCAGCGCGGGGCGTGCATGGTAAAGACCTTGATGATGATTCCGGTGAAAGCCAGGGACCAGACGATGGCCAGCAAGCCCCAGCGCCAGAAGCCGGAGAAGGCGTTGACGCAGAAGGGGGTGTAGCTTCCGGCAATGAGCAAGTAGATGGCGGAGTGGTCGAGTTTGCGAAATATCTCGATGGTACGGGGCGTGGAACGCACCGAATGATAGGTTCCGCTGGCTAGAAAGAGCAGCACCAGGCTGGCGCCGTACACGCTGAGCGAGAGAACCCAGGCGGTGGTTTTATCGCTGAGGGCTAGCAATACGATGACGCCGATGAGCGCAACGGCGGCGGAGAACAGATGGGTGAGGGCACTGACGGGGTCGCGGAGTTTATCGGTCATGCCCACAGTATATGGGCAGGCGCGGCGGTTGTGATGTGCCGAGAGTCACAAGGCCAGTCCTATTCTTTGATCCAGCCCATGCCCACCGCCAGGGTGAGTGCGGCAAAGAGCCCGGCGATGACGGCGATTAAGGGCTTGCGCCTTCGTGCCGCCACTACGCACGCGCCCGCCAGCCCTCCGCAAAGCCCCAGGTTGGTTTTCTGCACCACGCGGTCGGCCTGCTCAATGGAGCGGCCTTTTGCCACCAGACCCCATTTGAGCATGGCGCCGCCGTCGATCCCCGGAATGGGCAGCATCCCGGCTCCGGCGATGGCGGCATTCGTGATTGCGGTTACGTTGGCGATATCACGCGAAGGGGTATCTGGGCGGGTGAAGCGCCGCCCGGCCCAGGCCAGGGCCAGGGCGACCAGGTTGAACAGCGGCCCCGCTGCCGCGCGGAGGATGTGCTGGCGTGGGGTGACGTTGGTATCGTTGAGGGTGTGGTAAATGATGCGGGGCATACCCAGGTAGACGTGAATCTCGTCCATTGGTTTGCCAATGGCATGCGCGGCAGCGGCATGGGCCAGGTTGTGGCACCATTCCGAGCTGAGCAGGACAACCATGCCCCAAAAGCCGGTCCACAGGCGCAAGAGAAAAGGCCGTTGGGGGTGGCGTTTGCTGTTGTCCCAGGTGAGAATGCCCCACCAGATCCACTGGTTGGCGGGCAAGGACAGCGGAAAGCGCACCTTGAGCGGCGTGCCGAAGAAATGCCTGACAGTCTGCCATTCGGTTGGGAAGGACACAGGATTACCTCCCTGGAGCGTGCAAAAGTGATTTCATTCATTATACAAAAGGATTCGGATACAATGATGCTATGGGAAAACCAAATCGCCGGGTTGAGCAAGCCTTGACGGCGCTGTGTGACGAGTTGGATTGGGGCCTGCGCTGCTTTTACGCAGCACAGGCAGCAGCCCAAATGCCCGGCGCGCCGGTGTTGGCTGAGACCTTTCAGAGAGCATGCAATGATCAATCGCTCTTGACCCTGGCGCGGATGGTGCTGGCTACAGAAAACGCCCGGCGCGATGAATCAATCAACATCCGCTACCTGGCCAATTTGGTGAAAGGCAAGCCCTCGGCGGTGCGCTTTGGGGATGCCGAAGGTGTTGAGGCGTTGATTGAAAAACAGGTCCGCCTGTTGGAGGAACATGCCCCGCTGATCGCAGCACTCAAAGAGCAGCGCGACCGCAGCCTGGCGCACCTAGATCGCCACCACGTCAACGATCCGGGCTGGCGGCGGGTGCATTCCTGCGTGGACGTGGCCCAGGTGGAAGCGCTTTACCTGGGTTTAGCCGAGATTCTGGGTGTGTACCATCGCTTGATCTTTGGCGCTGAGCGGCGTTTTGATCAATGGGAGATAGAGACGCAAAAATAGTTATCTGGTGGGCGGGCTACCATCCTGTATCGTTGATTGGGATGTCAAGAATCGCGAATATAAGCACTACCAGAACAACCATCAGGTAACGTGCTAGCATCATTCCCATGCAGATGAACAGACCCCCAACCCAAGAGGCATTTTCTACGATATAGCCGGCCGCTTTCAACTTGCTGATGTCTGTGCGAGTTTCGTTATACAAGTACATCAACATGCCGATGTTGAGGAGGAAGCTGTATAAACGGAACGATCCGGCGGGCTGAGAGATGCCCATTAATACCACTGTGATCATCCCCAGCCCGCATAAGATGAAGTGCGTGATCGCTTTTTGCTTACGCTCCATCCTCAGCCAGTTTATAGAAGCCAGGAGCATGCTTCCTGGAAAACCGAACAGAAAGGTCAATATGCTGATCAAACCGGGAGCCCATAGTTTAATATGAATTGGGTCAGAAGAAGGTGAAACAACCGCTGAAGTTTCGTCGCTCATTTAATCGCCCCTTGATCGATGAAATAAGTAACCACTCATCCTTAGGCGGGAAAGGCCCAAGTTCAAGTTGCGCATGGGCCTTTCTTTGACCTCTGAGCAGTTACTGAGATCGAACTGATTCAATTATAAGCCAATTAGTTTTTTCTTGGCTTGCTCCACAAACCAGGCAAAACGCTCTGCCAGAACTAACGGGGTGAGGTCGCGGCGACCTTGAGTCGCAAAGGAATTCGCCCATTCACCCAGGCTGCTGCCCACCAGCCGCGAAAGGCGCAGCGCGGCGCACAGGTCCCAATAGGGAAGAGCGCTGAAATCCAGCCGGTTGTGCGCCGCGTAGGCCTGGGTGAAGAGCGGCAGGGCCTGTGGGCCGAACATCCACACCACCTCCAGGCGGGCAATACCCAAATCGACGAGCGGGTCGCCCAGGGAGGCATCCTCCCAATCGATGACGGCTTTCAGTTGCCCGTTCTGCCAGAGCAGGTTGCCAGGCCAATAATCGCAGTGTAACAAGGCGTTGGGGTTGGCTGGGGTGGGCAGTGGGAAGGCCCGCAGCGCAGTGGCAATGCGGGCGCTGGGCAGGTCTGCAGGCTGTGCGATTTCGGGCAGAGTCTCTGGACACGCGTTTTCCTGCCGTGGCAAAAAGGCGAGGTCTGCCTGGTCGCGTGTGGCAGCATGAATTTGGGCTAGCGCCCCCGCCATCTGGGCCAGAAAATCTTCCACGTGAGTAGGAGAAAAATCCAGCCCGCCCTCTATATATTCCATCACCATGCAAGCGGTGAAATACTCTGCGCCGGGGGGCAGAAACAACAGGGGCACGGGCATGGGCAACCCCCAGGCCTGCCCCAGTTGCAAGACGCGGTACTCGTTTTGAATAGTAGCGGGATTCTCGTTCAGTTGAGCCTCGCCGGGACAGCGCAGCACGCAGCGCGTCCGGTTACCATCGGGCGTCTCGATCTCCAGCGCGGTCATCTCGGCCGACATGCCCCCTGCCAGGTTCCAGGAACGGCGCAGCCGTCCCTGCGGCGAAAGCAGCGATGCGACTAGGGAAAGATCGGCGGGCATGCGGTTCCCTAGAAGGCTACCTCGCCGGCGAGGGCAAGTTTGGCAAACCAGCCGCCCAGGGTCAGGTTGTGGTGCGCGATGATTTGCGCGGCGGTGATGTTTTCGGTGTCCCAGGTGCTGTGCGCATCCTGCACCAGGGTGACTTCATAGCCCAGGCTGTAAGCGCGGCGGGTGGTGGTATCGACGCAGAACTCGGTCTGGATTCCGGCAATGATCAGCTTGCGGATGCCGCGAGCCTCCAGTTCAGCTTGCAAGGTGGTGTCCTGGAAGGCATCGGGATGCAGTTTGCGAATCACCGGCTCGCCGGGCAGGGGGGCGATGTCGGGGTGGATGGGGTGGCCGGGTGTGCCGGGGAACAGCGAGTCGGCAGGATCGGTGGCATCGTGCTGGATGAAGATGACCGGCACGCCGGCGGCGCGGGCACGCGCCAGCAGGTCTTTGAGTGTGTTCAGCAGTTCCGGCCCGCGATAGACGGGCCACTCTTCGAGGAACATGCCTTTTTGTACATCGATAATCATCAAAGCGCTGTCGTTGGACATAAACTTCTCCTGTTTCGCGGATCTGGTGGGTAGATACCTCTCCGGGGTAGAAATTTTGTTTTATTGTAACTGTTTTGGTCTAAATTTCAAGTAATTCGATGAAGAAGATTGAAATGCACAACAGCCCGGACGAACCGTCCGGGCTGTTGTGCATTTCAATTTTTTTTTTTATGATCCTACTGTCTCGCCGGGGATGCGCGCCAGCGAGGCCAGGCTGTCGTTGCCGGACATGTTCATCAAGTGCACGCCACGCGTGGCTCGCCCGCTGACCGAAATCTGGCTGACCTTGAGGCGCAGGGCCTGCCCGCCGGTACTCATGAAGGTGATCTCATCCTTAGGTTGTACCACCCGAGCCGCGGCAATATGCCCGATCTTGTCAAAATGTTTTTGATCGATGGTGATCACGCCGCCGGCGCCGCGCCCGCGGGTGGGATAATCTTCCAGAGGGGTCTGCTTGCCAAAACCGTGCTCGGTGACCACCAGCAGGCTGCCGCCCGGCTCGACCACCTCCATCGAGGTGACCCGGTCACCTTTGCGTAAGCCAATGCCATTCACGCCGCCCGCGCCGCGGCCCATGACGCGCACTTCGTTTTCCTTGAAACGCAACGCCATTCCGCCCGATGTAACCAGCAGGATTTCATCCTCGCCGCTGGTGACCCGCGCCCAGCCCAACTCGTCGCCTTCATCCAGGTTGATGGCGATGAGCCCCGAAGGACGCACCCCGGCGAATTCGCTCAATTGCACGCGCTTGACCCGTCC
>JAEXTI010000243.1 GCA_023406965.1 Chloroflexota bacterium | reverse complement strand
ATAGCCGGGAAGGCCGCCGGGGTGCCGGTGTACAAGCTGTTGGGCGGCAAGGTGCGCGACAGCGTGCTGGTATATAACGGTGGGGTGCGCTTCCCCATGAAAGGCCACACGCCCGAAGATTACGCCGAGAACATGGCCTTGATGAAAGCCTCGCCCGAGAAGTTTGCCATCATTAAACAGGCCATCGGTTTTCACAGCGGCATGGCCGGAAAGGTGCCGGACTTTTTCTACGGCGAGGTGGTGGGCGGCGCGCCCCACGGCAACCGCGGGCTGCTCACCGAGCGAGGCCTGAAGCACGTCATTGCCTGCGTGGAGGCCATGAAGAGCGTGCTGGGTGACGAGGTGGGGTTGGCCTTGGATTGCGGCCCCGGCTGGACCGTGCCCGACACCATCCGCCTGGCCAAGGCCCTGGAGCCGTACAACATTATGTGGTTGGAAGACACGGTCAACGGCGACTATAACCCCTATGTGCTGGCGGATGTGTACCGCGACATCACCCTGTCCACCTCGGTGCCCATCCACACCGGCGAGCAGATTTACCTGCGCCAGAACTTCCGCGAGTTGATCGAGAAGCAGGCCGTCAACATCGTCGGCCCCGACCCCGAGGACGTGGGCGGGTTGGCCGAGTTGAAGTGGGTTGCCGAATACGCCGACCTGCATGGCATTTTGATGGCCCCGCACGGCGTCTTTGACGGCCTGATCGGACTGGCCGGGCTGGTGCATGCTGCCGCGGTCATGCCCCAAAACTATATTGCTTTTGAGTACCCTCTGGGAAAACCGGATTGGTGGTACGAGATTGTGGAAGGGCTGCCGAACCCAATCGTGCAAGACAGCCGCATCACGGTGTGGGACCGGCCCGGCCTGGGCGTGGAACTGATCCCCGATAAGGCTGAGAAGTACCTGCGTGAAGAAGACAGAGACTTTTTCGATGGCTAAAACATGAAGATAACCCTGCTTACCTTTGGATCGCGGGGGGATGTGCAGCCCTTCGTTGCGCTGGCAAAGGGCTTGCAGCGCGCCGGGCACATGGTCAAACTGGCGGCGCCGCAGCGCTTCGCCGCGTTCAGCGCCCGGCATGGCGTGCCTTTTGCGCCGCTGCCCGGTGACCCCGAGGTGATTAGCCGGCGGCTCAATTCGGCCGGGCGCAACCCTTTCAAGATGGTCTCGGGCATGTACGGCTACGTCATGGAAATCGCCGCCCAGGTGCTGCGCGCATCCTACGCCGCCTGCCAGGATGCCGACCTGGTGGTGCACTCCTTCCTGTTCACCAGCGGCGGGCATGCCTTTGCCCGGCAGCGCGGCATTCCGGATGTATCGGTGCAGATCTTTCCCATGTTTGCGCCCACCCGGGCCTTTCCCAACCCGGCCGCCGCGCATCTCCCGCCGGGTCTGTCCAGTTACTTTTCGCACGCTTTCAGTACATTTGTGTTTCATCGTTTCGGCAACCTGGGCTACCATCGCCTGCTGGCGGGTGATAAGAGCCTGCCGCGATTGAAATTGAGCTGGCCTTTCGACGAGGGCACGCCCCTGCTGATGGCTTTTAGTCCGCGGGTGGTGACGCGCCCGTCGGAGTGGGACCGACCCGGGATTCATATGCCCGGCTACTTTTTCCTGGACGAAAGTGAATCTTATCAACCACCGGCGGAACTGGCCCGCTTCCTCGAGGCAGGCGAGGCCCCGGTGTGCGTGACCTTCGGCAGCATGATTCACGCCGAGGCGGAGCGAATCTATGCTGCCGTGCGAGAAGCGCTGGCCCAAACCGGCTCCCGCGCGGTGATCTTGAGCGGATGGGGTGGGGCGCGGGCTGAGAACACCAACAAGGACGTACTTTATATGGAAGCTGCACCCCATGACTGGCTGCTGCCGCGTTGCAAGTTCGTGGTGCATCACGGCGGTTCGGGCACCACGGCTGCCGGGCTGCGCGCCGGGATTCCGGCGGTGGTGCTGCCGCATGCCGCCGATCAGCCGTTTTGGGGCCGGCGCGTGGCCGCTATCGGGGCGGGTCCGGCTCCACTGGACCTGCGCAAATTGACCGGGCAGGGCCTGGCGGAGGCTTTCGAGCAGGCCGCGTCGCAGCCTATCCGCGCCCGAGCGGCAGAGCTGGGCAGCCTGCTCCATGCTGAGGACGGGGTGGACGAAGCGGTGAGGATTATCGAGAACATATAAATTGGAAGAAACCGTTGACCCTTGAAAAGTCCAAGAGTAACTGCTCAGAGGTCGAAGGAAATTCGACCTTCAATTGCACTATTACGCCAAGGGCGGATGCTGAAGAATGCAAGTATAGCCACCTTAGAGCAGCATTAGGGCTTGTTCAGGCCGTCTTGACGCCTTCCCTAATCTCCGTTAATATGCAAGTATGTACTTAAGTGGCAGTAAGATGAACATGAACCGGAAGCGGCGACGCTCCGGAAATCCCTTAGCGATTTTGGGTTTATTGGCTCTGATCGGCGGCGCGTTGTACGTCAATTACTTTATCGTTCCCGTCACCCCGCCGCTGTTTATCCCCACCCCCACCCCCACTCGTTCGCCAGATTCTTTTCTGGCAGATGCGCGTTCTTTTATCGAAGAGGCCAAGTATCCCC
>JAEXTI010000238.1 GCA_023406965.1 Chloroflexota bacterium | reverse complement strand
GGGATTTCCTGGCGCAAGCCTACCCGGTCATGAAAGGCGCGGCGCAATTCTTCCTCGACACCCTGGTGGAAGAGCCGAAGACCGGCTGGCTGGTCACCTGCCCCAGCCTCTCGCCCGAAAACATCCACCCCGGCGGCGTCGCTATTTGCGCCGGGCCGACCATGGACTCGCAAATTGTGCGCGAGTTGTTCACGGCATGTCTGCGCGCCGCCGAAATCCTTGCGCTGGCCGATCCCATCACGGATGAACTAACCGCCACTTTACCCCGCCTGGCCCCCATGCAGGTGGGTAAGGCCGGGCAACTGCAAGAATGGCTCGAAGATTGGGACCTGGAAGCCCCCGAGCGCCAGCATCGCCACACTTCACTTTTGTTCGGCCTGCATCCCGGCTTGCAAATCACGCCCTCCCGAACGCCCGAGCTGTTCGCTGCCGCCAAACGCACCCTCGAACTGCGCGGCGACGTGGGCACCGGCTGGAGTCTGGCCTGGAAAATCAACTTCTGGGCCCGCCTGCTGGAAGGCGACCATGCCTATTTGCTTCTACAAAGAGCCCTCACCCCCATCGATTCGCCTGAAATCGCCTACCATGATGGGGGCGGCGTGTACACCAACCTGTTCGACGCCCACCCACCCTTCCAGATCGACGGCAACTTCGGGGCCACGGCGGGCATCGCTGAAATGCTGCTCCAGTCTCACAGCGGAGAAATCCACCTGCTGCCCGCCCTGCCCAATGTCTGGCCCCAGGGCAGCGTCAGCGGTCTGCGCGCGCGGGGCGGCTTCACGGTGGATCTCGCCTGGGCAAACGGCAAGCTGACCCAGGCCGTAATCCACAGCAGCAACGGCGCTGGGGATTGCGTAATTCGCTATCAGAACAACCTGCGCCACCTCTCGCTTGCTCCCGGCGAATCTGTCCGGTTGGATGGGGAATTATCCGTAGCGGCGGGTCTTTAACGCGGGCAATTCCACCCGATCCACACCCCTTCAATCTGCCCCGACGCAAAACCCCACCCGGCAGACGCGCCTTCTTTTTCTCAGCTAGTACCGTAGGCGGGGTATCCTTACCCCGCTTCTGATCCATCAGACCCGCCCGCTTACCCCTTTGAGCATGGCGCAGTCGACTCGCGGATGATCAGCGGGCTTTCCATCAGCGTGTAGGTGCCCAACGGGTCGGGGGCCTCGTTACACATCTGCAGCAGCGTCGAGACCGCCAGCTTGCCAATGCGGTACTTGGGCAGGCTCACGGTGGTCAAGGGCGGGTAAGCGTAAGCCGCCATGGGCACATCGTCGCAGCCGATCACCGATATATCATCCGGCACGCGCAGCCCGTGGGCACGCACCGCGTGCATGATACCCAGGGCAAACAAGTCATTGAACCCCAGAATGGCCGTGGGGCGTTCTTCAACCGGAAGCGCCAGCAGGTTGCTGGCAGCCTGGAAGCCGCCATACACATGCGTGTCGGCTGGAATGGCCGTATATAGCTCCGGCCGGAAGGGGATGTTCGCTTCTGCCAGGGCGGTCTTGTGGCCGTTGAGACGAGCGACCGAAATCTCGGACCCGCCGGTCACATCCACATAACCGATGCGGGTATGCCCCAGATTGATGAAATGCCGCGTGGCGCGAGCGAAAGCGTCCTTGAAATCCACCAGAATACAGCCGATGCCCGGCTGGTTGATCCGGTAATTGATCACCACCAGCGGCACCCTGGCTTCTTCGCGCCATTCCATCAACTCCGGAAAAGGGTAAGAGCCGGTAATAATGACCCCGGTTGCCGGGAGTTGGGCAGCCGCTCGCACAATTTTTGTGTGATCGGTGGAAAGCTGCATAATGTTCATGGCGCACTTCTGCAAGATGATTTCATCCTGCGCGCCGCGAATGACCTCGGCAAAGAAAGGGTTGACGATATCGCCCGTCAATAGCAGGACAATTCTCTCCGAAACAATCTGGCGCGGCGCGCGGCGCGTCTGGTAACCCAGTTGCTCGACCGCCTTTTCCACCCGCAAGCGCGTATCCTCGCTCACGAAGCCGTTGTCATGGATCACCCGCGAAACCGTCGCCGTGGAGACCCCGGCGATGCGAGCGACATCTGCGATTTTTGGAGAGTTTGAGTCCCCGCCCATGAAACCTCTCTTTCTAGCACACAAGCTATCTCACGTTAGCTCGGATAAGTCTTTTTTTGAGGTATCTCGATCCCTAACCCGAACCCGCGCTATTTACATGTATATTATGGCAGAAACACATGTAATATACAAGTAGTATATTGACTTTTTACTGTAAATTCTGTAAACTGATGATGTAATTTATTGTCCACATCTATCTATCCACATTTCTCCACAATCTTTACTTTAGACGGTATCTACAATTCCTTCATAGCTTCTACAAGGAGGTGTTGTTGCAGTCACCCACTTAAATATCAGCCGTTTAAAGTAACGAATCAAATCCTTTCACATTCCGGAGGAACGCATGTCTCGCCCATTCAGCTATCGACTAATTTCCTTGTTGGTACTCCTGGCCTTGACGCTGGGAGCCTGCACAACCGCTACCCCCACAGCGGTGGTTGAGCCCACTTCTCCCCCCGCCCCCACCAACACCGCCAAGCCGGCAGAGCCCACGGCTACTGCCGCCGCGGATGCGGTCGAACAGCCCACCGAGCCGCCCGCGCCATTATACACCGAAGCCCCTGACCTGGCCGAAAAAGTGGCCGCCGGTCAGTTGCCTCCCGTTGAGGAGCGCCTGCCCGCCAATCCCCTGGTGGTCGAATCGGCCGAAGTCGGCAAGTACGGCGGTGTCTGGCGCATGGGTATGCGCGGCGGCACCGACGATCCCAGTTTCTATCGCATCCTGGGCTATGAAACCCTGGTCCGCTGGAGCCCCTCCTGGGACACCATCATCCCCAGCCTGGCCGAAAGCTGGGAAGTTAGCGCCGATGCCACCGAGTACACCTTCGCGCTGCGCAAGGGTGTCAAGTGGTCCGACGGCGTGGAATTCACCGCCAACGACCTCCTCTTCTGGTATGAAGACGTCATCATGAACCCCGAGTTGACCCGCTCCATTCCCGGCTGGCTCACCTCGGGCGGCGAAACGGTCAAGTTTGAAAAGATAGACGACTACACCGTCAAGTTCACCTTTGCCAAACCTAACGGCTTGTTCTTGCAAAACCTGGCCTCCCCCGATTCTCGCTCGCTGACCAACGTTCCCAAGCACTTCGCTGTGCAATACCACGCCACTTACCTGGCCGCTGACAAGCTGGCTGCGATGATGGAAGAGGGCGGGTACGCTGCCTGGACCGATATGTTCGTTGCCAAGGTCGTCCAGGCCGATGGCGGCGGCATGGGCCCCTACAACGTGGCCGGACGCCCCACCCTGTTCGCCTGGATGGTGGAAGAACCCTTCTCCGGGAATGCCACCCAGGTCACCCTGGTACGCAACCCCTATTACTGGAAGGTGGACCAGAACGGCCAGCAGTATCCCTACATTGATAAGCTTGTCTATGGCGTTTATCAGGATGTTCCTTCCATGCTGCTGAAGGCCGCCAACGGCGAGATCGACTTCCAGATGCGCCACTTCAACACCCTGGCCAACAAAGCCGTCCTCTATGACAACATGGAAAAAGGCGACTACCGCATCTTTGACCTGGAACAGGCCGGCTCCAACAGCAATGTGGTCATGCTCAACCTGACCCACAAAGACCCGGTCATGCGCGAAATCCTGCAGAATAAAGATTTCCGCGTCGGTCTGTCCTACGCCATCAACCGCCAGGACATCATCAACACCGTCTACGTGACGATGGGCGAGGCTTCTCAACCCGCCGCCCTGAAGAGCAGCGTCTTCTACAACGAGCAGCTTGCCAAGCAGTTCACCGAATACGATGTAGCCAAGGCCAACGAATACCTTGATAAGGTACTGCCCGAAAAGAACGACGAAGGCTTCCGCCTACGCCCCGATGGCAAGGTCTTCACCATCGTTATCGAGATCGCCAACGCCAACATCGATCAGGTCGATACCGGTAACATGATCGCCAAGTACTGGAAAGCCGTGGGCATCATGGCTGAAGCCAAGTCCGAGGATCGCTCCTTGATGTATGAGCGCAAGAACAACAACGATCTCGACGCCATGATCTGGGGAGGTGAGGGCGGTTTCAACCCCATCCTCGACCCGCGCAATTTCTTCCCCAACGGCAATGAATCCGCTTACGCGGTTGCCTGGGCCGCCTGGTACACTAACCCATCTGACCCGCTCGCCGAAGAACCCCCTGCCGAAGTCAAGGCCATGATGGACAAGTACGCTGAAGTCAAGAGCGCCACCACCTGGGACGAACAAGTCGCCTTGATGAAGGAATTGCTGCAAATGTCTGCCGATTACTTCCCCTGCCTGGGCATTTCCACGGCAGCCAAGGGCTACGGCATCGCCAAGAACAACATGGGCAACGTTCCAGATGTAATCATCAACTCCTGGAGCTATCCTACCCCGGCCCCGGTGAACACCTTTGCCTTCTTCTACAGGTAAAATAAGTAAAGGCCCCTAAATTCCGACTCTTTTGCCAGAGGCTGGCCCCAAAAAGCCGGCCTCTGGCCCCTCTTGAAGGCATCCAGGCGCACAAGGAGGAACCAGGCAGTGCTCAGTTACATCTTCCGCCGCATCCTTGCAATGATCCCCACGCTCTTTTTGGCCTCGATTGTGGCCTTTATTATCATCCAGCTTCCCCCCGGCGATTTTGCCACCAGTTACACAGCCAATCTGGCAGCCATGGGCGACACCGTCAGCCAGGAAACCCTGGCAAACCTGCGTGAAGCCTACGGCCTCGACCAGCCCGTCCTGATCCAATACTACAAATGGATCACCGGCATCATTTTCCGCGGCGACTACGGCCTATCGTTTGAACATCGCGAGCCGGTCTCCTCGCTCATCTGGGACCGCATCTGGCTGTCCATGTGGCTGTCCCTGGTGAGCGTGCTTCTCACCTGGATCATCGCCTTCCCCATCGGCATCTATTCCGCTGTCAAACAGTACTCCGCCGGCGATTACATCTTTACCCTCATCGGCTTCATCGGCGTCTCGGTACCGGCCTTCCTGGTCGCCCTGGTGCTCATGTACCTTCAATTTAAGTACTTCGGCCAGACCACCAGCGGCCTCTTCTCCGACGAGTTCATCAGTGCCGCCTGGAGCTGGGCGCGCGTCAAGGATTTGCTTGCCCATCTCTGGCTGCCTGCGTTAATTCTGGGCCTCAGCGGCACCGCCGAGTTGATCCGCATCCTGCGGGCCAACCTGCTCGACGAACTCCGCCGTCCCTATGTCATCACCGCGCGCGCCAAAGGCCTGCCCGAATGGAAAGCCATCCTCAAGTACCCCGTGCGCCTGGCCCTCAATCCCTTTGTCAGCACGCTGGGCTGGATCCTGCCGGGCCTCATCTCCGGCTCGATCATCCTCTCACAGGTGATGAACCTGCCCACGACCGGGCCCCTGCTCCTGCGCTCTTTGCAATCTCAGGATATGTACCTGGCAGGGTCGATGATCCTGGTGCTCAGTGTCGCCACCGTCCTGGGCACCTTCGTGTCCGATATTCTCCTGGCGCTGCTAGATCCGCGCATCCGTTACCAATGACCGAGCCGCATAGGGAGTGACCTGCGATGACAAGTGTTGACCCTCAGTTAGTAGAACCCCTCGAACCTTTATCCGCCCCTGAAGTGGAGGCCAAGGTTTTCGTCGCACCGCAATGGAAGCTGGTGTGGTGGAAATTTCGCAAGCACAAAATGGCCCTCATCTGTGGTGTGATCATCCTTATAATCTACCTGATCGCCCTTTTTGCCGATTATCTATCTCCTTTTGACCCCAGCGCTACCAATTCCAATTACCTATACGCCCCACCGCAAGCGCTGCATTTCAAAGATACACAGGGCAAACCCGGCTGGTATGTCTATGGCCTGACCAGCACCGTCGATCCGGTTGCTCTGCGCCGTGAATTTGCCCTGGACACCAGCGTTGACATTCCCCTCAAGTTCTTCGTCAAGAGCTGGCCTTATGAGTTCCTGGGAATTAAGAGCGACCGGCACCTCTTTGGCCCCCAAGACCCGACCCAGTCCGTTTACC
>JAEXTI010000219.1 GCA_023406965.1 Chloroflexota bacterium | reverse complement strand
AACGGGGCGGGCCCAACGCCCCCCCACCTTTGGAGAATTCTGACCCTCACCCGGCCCAACCCTTTGTGTTTACCATCAACATATAGGCCGGGACAGGGTGAGGGAAACCCCTGACCTCTAATTTGTTTTTACCTACAAGCGAGGTACACCATGATTGTTATCAAAATCGGCGGATCGCAGGGCGTCAACCTCGACGCCGTCTGCGCTGACACAGCACAACTGATCCAGTCGGGCCAAAAGGTCATCATCGTCCACGGCGGCTCCAACGAAACGAATCAAATCTCGGAGCAGTTGGGCAAGCCCCCGCGCTTCGTGACCACCGTGACCGGCTTCACCAGCCGCTACACCGATCGCCCCACCCTGGAAATTTTCGCCATGGTCACCTCCGGCAAGATCAACACCCTCATCGTCGAGCGCCTGCAGAAAAACGGCGTGAACGCCTTTGGCCTCTCCGGCGTGGATGGCCGCGTGATGGCGGCTCACCGCAAGGAGGCCCTGCGCATCGTGGAAAACGGCAAGAAGCTGGTCCTGCGCGACGACTACACCGGCAAGATCGAACAGGTGAATGCCAGGCTGCTGAACCTGCTCATGGACGCCGGGCTGACCCCCGTGATCGCCCCGCTGGCCATCTCGCAGGATGGCGACGCCCTCAACGTGGACGCCGACCGCGCAGCAGCAATGGTGGCGGGGGCCGTGCAGGCCGAGCAGCTCATCATCCTCACCAATGTGCCCGGCCTCATGCGCAGCTTCCCCGACGAAAGCACGGTCATCGCCCACCTGCCCAAAACCGGGCTGGAGCAGGCCCTCTCCTTTGCCGAAGGGCGCATGAAGAAGAAAGTCCTCGGCGCGAGCGAGGCCCTTGAGTTGGGCGTGCCCAAGATTACCTTCGCCGACGGGCGTACCGAGCACCCTCTGCTGGACGCGCTGGCTGGGAAAGGAACCACCATCTCATGAACACTCAGACAATTTTCGAAACCGAAAACCAGCACACCTCCGGCCTGTATTCCAAGCGCCCGGTCGCCATCGTGCGCGGGCAGGGCGCTCGCCTGTGGGATTCCGACGGGCGCGAGTACATCGACTGCGTGGGTGGGCAGGGCGCGGCCAATTTGGGCCACTGCAACCCGGCCGTGGCTGCCGCCATCGCCCGGCAGGCCCAAACGCTCATCTCCTGCCCCGAGATGTTCTACAACGACCAACGCGCCGAACTGGAAGCCAAACTATGCGCCATCACCCATATGCCGCGCGTTTTCTTGTGCAATTCGGGCGCGGAGGCCAACGAAGCCGCCATCAAGTTTGCGCGGCTGTCCACCGGGCGCACCGGCATGGTCGCCACCATGCGCGGCTTCCACGGGCGGACGATGGGGGCCCTCTCGGCTACCTGGGAGAAGAAGTACCGCCAGCCCTTCGAGCCGCTGGTCCCCGGCGTGACTCATGTGCCCTATAACGACCTGGCCGCGCTGGAAGCCGCCGTGACCGATCAGACCGCCGCGGTGCTGCTCGAGGTGGTGCAGGGCGAAGGCGGGGTCAACCCCGGCACGCCCGAGTTCCTCCTCGGCGCGCAAGAGCTATGCCGCGCACGCGGCGCGCTGCTCATCATCGACGAAGTGCAAACCGGCTTCGGGCGCACCGGGCGCATGTTTGCCCACCAGCATTACGGGCTGCAACCGGATTTGCTCAACCTGGCAAAATCCATCGCCGGAGGGCTGCCCATGGGCGCCACGCTGATCGGCGAACGGGTGGGCGAGTTGCCCGCCCAGACGCACGGCTCGACCTTCGGCGGCAACCCGCTGGCCTGCGCCGCCTCGCTGGCAGCCATCGGCTATCTGGAAGAGCACGACCTGCCCGCGCGCGCCGCCGAGCTAGGGGCGTGGTTCAAGGCTGCCCTGGCTGAAATCCAATCGCCGCTGGTGCGCGAGGTGCGCGGATTGGGGCTGATGGTGGGCATGGAGCTCAAACAGAAGGTCACCCCCTACCTGCAAGCCCTCATGGCCGAGGGCGTCATGGCCCTGCCCGCCGGGCTGACCGTCATGCGCTTCCTCCCGCCCCTGGTCATCGAAAAAGACGACCTGGTGAAGGTGGTGGAAACCGTTCGCAAAATTCTGGCCTGATTAAAAACGGGCTGGTGTTTTCCTGGGGTAAGGCCGCGGTGAGCCTTACCCCGTTTATTTATGGGCGCCAATCGGGTCTCTGGCTTTGCATCTCGACCAGCCGCCTGTACCCCGTGCCATCGGTGTGAATTTCATAGATATGGTAGATAGCCACATCTTCCGAATCAAAATTGGACTCAAAAATGATTTTTCGCCCATCCGGCGACCAGGAGGGGAAGCGCTCGTGCGCGGGGGTGTCCGTCAGCCGGCGCACATCGCTGCCGTCGGCGCGCATCACATAAAGGTCGTAGAACTGATCTTCCGATTCACTGAAGGATGAAAAGGCAATATATTGCCCGTCGTTCGACCAGGCCGGAAAGCTGTCGCCCAGGTTTTCGGTCAGCATCTGATAATTGCTGCCATCCACATCGATCACCGCGATGCCGTTCCAGTTGCTGAACACAATTTTGCTTCCGTCCGGCGACCAGGATGGGTAAGAGTAATACGCATAAGGGCCTATTTGTGTGGGTTCGCCGCCCTTGCTGTCGATCACAAACAGCCCCATCGGAGAACCGCCTTCATATTCGGCTGCCTGAACATATGCGATCTGCCTGCCGTCCAGAGACCAGGCCGGGTCATAGCAGCGCACTTCTCCGAAGGTCAGTAGGCGTTTATTCCGCCCATAGGCATTCATCACCCCGATGGTATAGGGCGGGCCGCCGCTTGGACCCGCGGACGAAACGTAGGCGATTTTCCGGCCATCCGGCGACCATTCGGGCGAATACACCTCCTGCGCCGAGGCCAGGTAAAGGGGCTTGCCCCACAGCAGGTTGAGGCGGTACACTCCGAAGTCGTCTTGATACGAACTGCCGCCAACAAAAATAATTTGTTGATTGCGCCAGACCAGCGAACCGATCAGCACGAGCAGCAAAAGCACCGCGATCAGCGCGCAAGCTGCTACGGTTGATTTGGGCAAGCTGCCTGAACGCAGCGACTGGGTGGCCGCTGTGAATTTCGCGATTCCTTGGCGCAAAACGCTCCTAAAATCACTCATGAGAGTCTACCGCAGCGGCTCAATGCGCGCGGCCCAGCCGCCGCCGTTGGATAGGCGTGCGGTCAGACGCTCACCGGAGGTAACTTCGACCACGACCTTCTTGTAATCGCTGGCCTCGCGGTCGGCGTTGACCCCGTCCTGGAAGATCACCGCCCGGTAGCGGCCCGGCTCCAGGAAGGATAGGTCCAGGGTCAGCTCGCGGGCATTCCAATTGGTCATGGCCCCCACGTACCAGGTTTCGCCTTTCTTGCGCGCCACGGCCACAAACTCGCCCACCTTTCCAGTCAGCGGCACGGTCTCATCAAAGACGGTGGGCACGCTGGTGATGAAGTCGGTGCATTCTTGCTCGCGCATATACAGCGTGGGGCTGTCGGAGAGCATCTGGATGGCCACCTCAAAGACCACATATTGGGCCAGTTGGTGGCAGCGCGTGCCCTTGCTCATGGGAGCATGGTTGCGCGGCTTGAAATCGGCCTGGGTGGCGTTGATCATGGCCCCCGAGGTGTAATCCATGGGGCCGGCCATATTGCGGGTGAAGGGGATGGTGACGGCGTAGCGCGGGGCGTCCATGTCGGCCCACTTGAAGTTTTCCGCCCCATAGACGCCTTCGTACCCAACCACGTTCGGATAGGTGCGCTGCAGGCCGGTGGGCTTGAACACGCCGTGATAATCCACCATCAGGTGGTTTTCAGCGGCCAGTTTGGCGATTTCGTAGGTGGAGGCCACTGCGATTTGATCATCGCGGTCGATGAAGTCGATCTTGAAGCCCTTGATGCCCATCTGCGCGTACTTGGGGAAGATCTCATGCATCTGCTGGGTGACGGCATGCCAGGCGGCCCACAGGATCACGCCCACGCCCTTCGACGCGGCATAGGCGATGATCTCCTCCAGGTCCACCTCCGGGTTGACCTTGTGCAGGTTGAAGGTCTCGGACCAGCCCCAATCCAGGAGGATATATTTGGCGCGGTTGGCGGCAGCGAAATCAGTGTGGTACTTGAACGTGGCGGTATTCATCCCCGCGCGGAAATCCACGCCGCTGATGTTGTAATCGCTCCACCAATCCCACGAGACCTGCCCTGCCACGATCCAGGAGGTGTCGGCGATGCGCGGCGGCGCGGCCAGCTTTTGCACGATGTCGTTGCTCAACAACTGGTGGTCTGCCTCGCTGATGGCGATGGCCCGCCAGGGCAAGGCCCGCGGACCGTTGATCCTGGCGATGTAGTCCGCGCGCTTCGAGGGGATGTAGTTGAGCATTTCAAAGCCGCCCTGGTAAAACTCCAGCGGGTAAGGCGCGTACACAGCTTTCAGGCCCTGACGGGTGGCATTGAGGTCCAGGTACATGCCGGGATAATCTTCCAGGTCGGCTTCCAGGATGACCACTTTCACCCCTCCATCAGCCGCCACCAGCATGGGCAAGATGGAAAGCGAATCGGGTTTGAACTCCGACAGGCGCTGCTCGGTGTAAGGCGATTCAAACGAGGTGATCCAGATTTGATTGTCGCGGTAATTCCACTGGTAGGGGATAAAGGCCTCGTGATCGGCGGGGAAGTTGAAATTCGCCTCCTCGTTTTGGATGACCATTTCGCCCTCGCGCCCCACCCACAAGCGGTAAGCTACCGCGTCGTCGTAGACGCGGAACTCCACGCTGAAATCGCCTTCAAAGGCCAGGTTCAAGCGGGTATAGTGGTCCTTAATCCGGGCGCGGCGAAAGTTGATGGCCTGGAATTGGGTGTCCACCACTTCGGTTTGCGCGTCCTTCACCCGCGCGCGGTCGCCCAAAATCTCGCCGCCTTGCAAGTGCAGCGCAATGGGCGAGGGTAGAATCAGCGGCACGCCGTTGCGCGTCACCGACCAGCGCAGTTTGTCGCCGACCTCGACCTGCAGGGCGATCTTGCCGTTGGGGGATTGAATCTGGTATTGGGAATTAGCGGGTTGCATGGCGGGTTCCTTTCGTTTGAGGTTGTAAACCAATTATATCCAAGCCTGACAATCCTACCTGCTGGTAGGGGCAGGTCTTTAATGCGGGCCAGGCCGTCCGGTTGAACGGTCTTTCGGCGGGCGAGGCACAGCGGCTTTCGCGCAAGACCTGCCCGGACTACCAACCCGGCGGGTCTGCCGGGTCAGCACTCAGTCCTCGCCCGCGACGTTATCTTCCAGACACCCGCACCCGGCCCGCATTAAAGACCCGCCGCTACGCGGAGGGGGACGGACAACCCATCGATGGTAGGGGCAGGTCTTTAATGCGGGCCAGGCCGTCCGGTTGAAATGTCTTTCGGCGGGCGAGGCACAGCGGCTTTCACGCAAGACCTGCCCGGACTACCAACCCGGCGGGTCTGCCGGGTCAGCACTCAGTCCTC
>JAEXTI010000428.1 GCA_023406965.1 Chloroflexota bacterium | reverse complement strand
CAGCCAGGACGCCTGTTTTTTCACGGCGGCCCTGCCGGATAATCCAGGCGGCCAGCCAGGTTTGAGTGACCAGTGGGGCCAGGTAAGGCAGCATGGCGGCTCGCCAGTAAAGGATCTGCGTGCGGTTAGGCGCCTGATAGAGCGCCAGGTGGACCAGGGCGGCGGACAGAGCATAAATCTCCAGCCAGTCCAGTTCTATGTGCGTCAGGCGCGCAGCCTGACAGAAAAGCGCCATGAACCCGCCCACCCACAGCACCACCGCCAGCCCGGGCATAAGCCCCACAGTAAAACGCCCTATCGCCTCGCTGATACCGATCAACAGGGTCAGGGAGTAACGGTTCGCCGAGTAAGAACCCACAGTGAAATATGAATTCCATTGGGAGGCAAAGAAGTTATCTCCCCTGAGGAAAACCGAGTAGCAGTAGTCGTCTTGCAGGTAACGGGCATATAAACCCGTCCAGGCGTAGCCAACCAAAGGAACGGTCAGCGCCAGGCAAACAATGACCAAAATCCAACGATACCAACGAGATGAAGGTTGATTTGCAAACATTTGGCTATTATAAACCTGCTCGTTGGGGGTTAACGCTCAACGATTTTCAACATTTCCTGCAGTCCGCGCTCGGGCACAGGCACTTCCTCACGGCGGCGATCATCGGTCAGCTCGCGCATGGCCCGGTACACGTTCTCATCATCGATCCCCTGCGCAGTCAAAAATTCACGCAGGTTGCCTTCGTTATAGACCACGTTGTTATAGAAGTAGATGCGCTGGGGCATGGTGCGCGCCACGCTGCCCCACCATCCCGAATCATCCAGGTGGGTGGGCAGTTCTTCCTGTTCGGGGGTTAATAAATCCAGCACAAACTCCAACACCAACACCCCGGCCGAAGCGGGATTACCCGCCTTCACCGCGCCAATCACATCTTTCACCAGCTTCACCAACTGTCCCAACTCATCCATCATTTCAACCATTTCGTCGGGCATGCCCATCTCCTTGAGCACCACTTTGAGGCGTTTGACGGCCTCCTCCTGAACAAAACTCAATACCGCCTCCACTCCTTCTTCGGACATATCCTTCACCAACTTTCCGATGTTGACGGCATACTCGGCGGCAATGGGCTCCAGGCGCAGCCGGTCAATGGCCTGTCCCTGGGCGCGGCGTTCAATCCAATCGTTCAGGCTCCACTCGCTCTCAGGGATCGTGGTCAGGTACCATGTCGCCGGAATCTCGCACTGCGCCCGGCAAGTCTCCGGATCCCCCAGCCAGTTGATGTAATCCGCCTCCAGCCGCCGGGCCGCCATGCTGGCCCCGGCGCGCGGATCATTCTGCCACTCCTCCATCTCCGCTTCCACCGTGCCGGGGATGTAGGTTGGCGCATGCTCCACGTTGTACTCCTCCCCCACGTTACTGGTCATCATGCTCACACCGCTGGGCCGTTCTTCCTGTTCGGCGGTCTCGCGCCTTTCGCGCTCGCGGGCTGAAGACCGGTCTGGGCGACCGCGCCGGCGGTTATTACGAGCTTCTTCTTCCCTCGCGCTCTCGATGCTGCGCTGGACGGCCGTGTTGCCAGAACTGCGCTGCATCTCCTCCACAACCTCCACGCCGTGCGAGGAGCCTTCCAGATGCCCAATCGCCGCCCCCGGAGATTCCTGCGCCGGGCGGGCTGCGCTATGCGCCCGCTCGCGGCGGCGGTTTTCCTCTGCCCTGCGCCGCAACCGTCGGCGTTCTTCTTCCGATTCAACCGCCCTGGCTCTGCTCATGCTTGCACCCTCCCGCAATCACACCTCAGTCGAAAGGGGTACTCTCTTTCACTATAGCAAACGAGCAAAGCGGATTCAAGATACTTTCCCGGGTTATAATCGAGCAAAACTTCACCCCTCGAAAGGATGCATTATGCGCCTCGAAGACCTAAACTGGATGGATGTCGAAGAATACCTCAAGCAGGATGACCGCTTGATTTTGATCCTCGGTACGATCGAACAGCACGGTTACCTCAGCCTGGCTACCGACGTGCGCATTCCCCAGGTGCTGGCGGATGCCGCCAGCAAGAGCACCGGCGTGCTCATCGCCCCGCCGGTCAACTACGGCGTCTCGCCTTACTTCGCCGCTTACCCCGGCAGCCTGCCCATCCGGCTTTCAACTTTTCTGGACACCGTCGAAGACATTGTCCGCTCGGCCTACCGCCACGGCTTCCGCCGTATCCTGGTGCTCAACGGGCACAGCGGCAACGACTCGGCTCCCATTCGCCTGGTGGAATTGGCCAACGAGCTGCCCGGCCTCAAAGTTGCCTGGTACGCCTGGTGGCTATCGCACAGCGTGGAAGAAGTCGCTCTGCGCCACGAGCTCAAACGTTTCCACGCCTCGTGGATGGAAGCCTTCCCCTTCACCCGCGTCACCGAGCTACCTGAAGGCGAAAAGAACCCGCCCACCTATAAGGGTCAGCTCAACGCCGAAGAGACCCGCGCCGTGTTCGGCGACGGCGTCTTCGGCGGGCCTTACCAGGTAGCCCCCGAGATCATGGACGAACTTTTCGCCGCATGTTTGGCGGATGTGCTGCACCTGCTGGAGTTCTAGGCCAAATGATCTAATCGCCCTTATTGACCTTCAGATTGAAATGGAGGTCAATTTTAGTTTACCAGTTCTTGATAATTATGAGAGAAACAATTTCATCGAATAATTAACGGTAAATTTGTTATATTTGGAATTTCAAAGATCATCAGTCCGGTTTGATAGGGTATGCATTTAATAGCAGATTGGTTTACTTCAACATACGTTTGGGCAATCCGTTGGTCTGATGCAACGAATTGAATCATATATGAACCGGATGGTTCGGAAGAATCTGCATGAAGCAGAATCATCACTCCGCCGCTCTCGTTAGCCTGAAGAGAAAATGTCTGACTTCCCTCAAAAAACGGTGCCTGCCCATTTACCAACAGCCCAATCTCTTCATAAGGAAGAAACTCACCAGCATAGATAACAAAAATACTCCCCGGTCTTCCCACTGAACAGCCCAAAGGAGTCGCATAAATTGGGCTTTGGTAAGCTTCGGCAAAGCGCTCCCAAGAGACATCCACTTTCCATCGAGATGCCAGGACAGGCAATGCCGCCAGGCCGCTGAGGATCAGCGTAAAGACGATAATAACTGCTCGGTAGGATTTCATGACGTGAACCCCCATATTCTTGGAGTGAGAAATCTTTACTCGATTATAGTAGCAAATTTTAATTTTCCGGGAGAATTCTGCCTATTTTTCGTATGAAATTATACCTTCAATTTTCTGTGCCGCTGATGTCGGAAGGCCTTGTGGCAAATCGCTGAGATAAATTGGTCGCGTT
This sequence comes from Chloroflexota bacterium, assembly GCA_023406965.1. Next base: position 149 of record JAEXTI010000428.1, on the reverse strand, counting down.
CCGAAAAAATTGTCGATTAATCCCTCTAATTCCGAAAGTGGTATCAGGAAACGATTAATAATCAAAACATCCGTCCGCTGGCCTTCTACAATTTGTAGATATTGCATTACAGGTGCGGTATCCCACCAGCCCACATAGATAGCATTTGG
>JAEXTI010000426.1 GCA_023406965.1 Chloroflexota bacterium | reverse complement strand
CAGCCAGGACGCCTGTTTTTTCACGGCGGCCCTGCCGGATAATCCAGGCGGCCAGCCAGGTTTGAGTGACCAGTGGGGCCAGGTAAGGCAGCATGGCGGCTCGCCAGTAAAGGATCTGCGTGCGGTTGGGGGCCTGATAAAGCGCCAGGTAAACCAGGGCGGCAGACAGAGCATATACCTCCAGCCAGCCCAGGTCCATCCGCGCCAGGCGCGCAGCCTGCCGGAAGAGGACCATGAAACCAACCACCCACAGCACCACCGCCAGTCCGGGCATGAGACCCACCGTGAAGCGCCCAATTTCCTCACTGATACCCATCAGCAGGGTCAGGGAGTAGCGGTTAGCCGAGTAAGAACCCACATAGAAGTATGAATTCCATTGGGAGGCAAAAAAGTTGTCCCCCCGCAGGAAAACCGAGTAGCAGTAGTCGTCTTGCAGGTAACGGGCGTATGAACCCGTCCAGATGTAGCCAATCAAAGGAACGGTCAGCGCCAGGCAAACGCCGACCAAAATCCAACGATACCAACGAGATGAAGGTTGATTTGCAAACATTCGGCTATTATAAACCCGCTCGTTGGGAGTTAACGCTCAACGGTTTTCAACATTTCCTGCAGTCCACGCTCAGGCACAGGCACTTCCTCGCGGCGGCGGTCGTCAGTCAGTTCACGCATAGCCCGGTACACGTTCTCGTCATCGATTCCCCGCGCCGACAGAAATTCGCGCAGGTTGCCCTCATTGTAGACCACGTTGTTATAAAAGTAGATGCGCTGGGGCATGGTGCGCGCAACGCCGCCCCACCAACCCGAATCATCCAGGTGACTGGGCAGTTCTTCCTGTTCGGGGGCTAATAAATCCAGCACAAACTCCAAGACCAGCACCCCGGCGGACGCCGGATTCCCTTCCTTCACCACTTTCAAGACATCTTTGACCAGCTTCACCAGTTGTCCTAACTCATCCATCGTTTCAACCATCTCGTCGGGCATGCCCATCTCTTTGAGTACCACCTTGAGGCGTTTGACCGCCTCCTCCTGAACGAAACTAAACACCGCCTCCACCCCTTCTTCAGACACATCCTTCACCAGCTTTCCGATGTTGACGGCATACTCGGCGGCAATGGGTGCCAGGCGCAGCCGGTCGATGGCCTGTCCCTGGGCGCGGCGTTCAATCCAATCGTTCAGGCTCCACTCGCTCTCTGGGATTGTGGTCAAGTACCATGTCGCCGGGATCTCGCACTGTGCCCGGCAAGCTTCTGGGTCCCCCAGCCAGTCGATGTAATCCGCCTCCAGCCGCCGCGCTGCCATGCTGGCCCCGGCCTGGGAGTCGTTCTGCCACTCCTCCATCTCCGCTTCCACCGTACCGGGGATGTACGTGGGCGCATGCTCCACGTTGTATTCTCCCCCCACATTGCCGGTCATCATGCTCACACCGCTTGGGCGTGCTTCCTGTTCTTCAGTCTCGCCCCGCTCACGCTCCCGGGCCGCAGAGCGATCGGGCCGACCGCGCCGGCGGTTGTTTCGGGCTTCTTCCTCCCGCGCGCTCTCGATACTGCGCTGAACAGCCGTGTTGCCCGAACTGCGCTGCATCTCCTCCACAACCTCCACGCCGTGCGAGGAGCCTTCCAGATGCCCAATTGCTGCGCCCGGAGATTGCTGCGCCGGGCGGGCTGCGCTTTGCGCCCGCTCGCGGCGGCGGTTTTCCTCTGCCCTGCGCTGAAGTCGCCGGCGTTCTTCTTCCGTTACATTTGCCCTGGCCCTACTCATACTTACGCCCTCCCGCATTCACGCCTCAGTCGAAAGGGGACCTCTCTTTCACTATAGCAAACGAGCAAAGCGGATTCAAGACACTTTCCCGGGTTATAATCGAGAAAAACCTCACCCCCGCGAAAGGATGCGTTATGCGCCTCGAAGACCTCAATTGGATGGACGTCGAAGAATACCTCAAGCAGGACGACCGCTTGATTTTGATCCTGGGCACGATCGAACAGCACGGCTACCTCAGCCTGGCCACCGACGTGCGCATTCCCCAGGTGCTGGCCGATGCCGCCAGCAAGAGCACCGGCGTGCTCATCGCCCCGCCGGTCAATTACGGCGTCTCCCCTTATTTCGCCACTTACCCCGGCTCGCTGCCCATCCGCCTGTCCACCTTCCTCGATACCGTCGAAGACATTGTCCGCGCGGCCTACCGCCACGGCTTCCGCCGCATCCTGGTGCTCAACGGGCACAGCGGCAATGACTCGGCCCACATTCGCCTGGTGGAATTGGCCAACGAGCTACCCGGCCTCAAAGTCGCCTGGTACGCCTGGTGGCTATCACACAGCGTGGAAGAAGTCGCTCTGCGCCACGAGCTCAAGCGCTTCCACGCCTCGTGGATGGAAGCCTTCCCCTTCACCCGCGTCACCGAACTACCCGAAGGTGAAAAGACCCCGCCCACGTATAAGGGTCAGCTCAACGCCGCAGAGACCCGCGCCGTGTTCGGCGACGGCGTCTTTGGTGGGCCCTACCAGGTGGCCCCCGAGATCATGGACGAGATATTTGCCGCCTGTCTGGAGGACGTGCTGCACTTGTTGGAGTCCTAGGCACAGTGTTTTTATCACTCAATGATTGATCCCCAGATTGTGATGGGGGTCAATTTTGTTTTCGCTGCTAAAATATCACGTGAGACGTAATCTCATCGCATAATCAGCGGCAGATTAGTAATGTTGGTAATTTCAAAGATCATATAATTATCAAAATACAAGGGGTCGCATACATAGTCAGAATATCTGCTCACTTCAATGTATGTTTGGACAACTTGTTGGTCTGCCCTAACGAATTGAACCATATATAAGCCTGATGGCTCTGATGAATCGGCATGAAGTCTAATAACAAACGACCCTGTCTCGCTTGCTTGAAGAGAAAAATTCTGACTGCCTTGATAAAATGGAACGTACCCATTAACCTGCAAACCGAGTTCCTCGTAAGGTAGAAACCCGCTTCCATAGATAACGAAAATACTTCCCGGTCTTCCCACTAAACAGCCGATTGGGTTTACATAAACTGGGTCTTGGTAGATGTCAGCAAAGCGCTCCCAAGAGACATCCACTTTCCATTGAGATGCCAGGACAGGCAACGCCGCCAATCCGCTGAGGATCAGTGTAAAGACGATAATGACTGCGCGGTATGATTTCATGATAACCCCCATATACTTGGAGTGAGAAACTTTTACTAGATTATAGTAGCAAATTTCAATACTCTGGGAGAATTCTGCCTATTTTTCGTATGAGATTATTCCTTCAATTTTCAGTGCCGCTGATGTCGGAAGGCCTTGTGGCAAATCGCTGAGATAAATAGGTCGCGTTTCGGAAAGATTGTCGATTAATCCCTCTAATTCCGAAAGTGGTATCAGGAAACGGTTAATAATCAAAACATCCGTCCGCTGGCCTTCTACCATTTGCAGATATTGCATTACAGGTGCCGTATCCCACCAGCCCACATAGATAGCATTTGGTTTTAACTGTGCCAAAATACTTTCTCCCACCTCGCGAGAACTCCAATCCTGCGAACGATCGACCATTTTCCAATTTCCAAACAGCGAGAAGATCACCACCCCCACCAGAAGCAGCCGAACCGTTATCATTCCAAATTTTTCGAGATTGGCTTCTACATGGGTTTTGTCAGGTTGAGACCACTTTAAAAGCTGCTGGCATCCAAAAGCAGCCCACATACCCCAAACAGCGTACAAAGGCAAGTACATGGTTTCCTGATCAATGACTCGATAACTTGCAAAGAACACTACGTTTGCTAGAAAAATCAATAACAGAGCAATGGCCCAATTGCGCTCTTTTTTCCACATAACAAACAGTCCAAGAACTCCCGGCGCTAAACCAAAGCCCAGAAACGCTCTGCTTAAGCTCAAAGCCATCAAATGTAAATTCGGCCAAAAAACACTCCCTTCAAAATGAAACATCAATGATTGGAACCCTTTACCGGAGACAAGCTGGTAAATTCCTTGAATTGTGGTGAGGTCGATCGCGCGAAATACCCCGTCAGCCCCATACGAACCCGCATAATTAAAGAGGGGCGATGCGTTATAACGGATCGGCAGGTATAGATAAACCAACAGCCCCAAGACCCCGCCACCCAAGGCTGCGAACAGGTTGGCCGGTTGGATGAAATTCTTTCGATTTTGTTCGCTCAACACCAGCCACAGGAAGCCCGGAAAGAGCAATACGCTGGCCATGTGGTTACCAAGGCTTAACCCAAACCACAGCGCGAACACAAACAAGTGGCCGGTTTTCGAAGTCTCTAAATATCGTTGCAAAAGCACAAGTGACCCAGCCAGCATCGCCGTATGCAGCGTATAAACCTCTGCCACCAGAGAAAGAGCCCAAAAGAACGGGGCGCAAGCTAATAATCCCAAACCAAACAATGTAGCAAGGGGGCTGATTTTAAACCGCCGCAGGAATACATATAGCAAAGCGATGGTCAACGCGCCGCAAAAAGCAGAAAACAAGTTCAAGCGATACCCCACATCGCCCACTGGCAATAGAGACCACAGGTGGCCTATTAGAAGATACAAAGGGTATCCTGTAGCACGGGTAATACCCAATGTCGCGGCGGCGGTGGTCAACTCCGCACTATCGAGGTTATAGACCGTGGGCGCAAGTGTGCGGACGTACACAACAAAAGGTAGAAGAAACGCGCAAATTGGCCCCCAATTACGTTGTAAGAGCGCGCGTAATCGCATCATAAGCTCGACAAATCCAATTCTTTCGACAAAAATGCCAACACAGAAACCGACAAAAGCCGTCCGCTCTCCAAAGCCCAAGGGTAGCTGTCCCATAGGGCTATCACGCCTAGCCCAAACCAGATCGCAGCCAAGGGATAAATCCAGTCGGACTTAATTCGTCGCAGTGGAATACGCAATATTGGCAGCAGCCATAGAAGAATCCATAGGACTCCACCAAAAATTCCAGCTTCGGCAGCCAACAATAAAACCACATTGTGAACAAAATGGGGTGGATCCTGAGTCACAAAACCCATTTGCGCAATCGGAAAATTACCAGCGCCAACCCCTGTAAAAGGTCGGGAGCGAATCAGGCTAACGGAAATATTTAGCAACTCGCCCCGCGAGCTGATGGAAGCCATCTCCGAAATGGAATCAGTTACATTTAATCGAGAAAGGAGCGGAGGAACCACAAAAGGCGCGGCGACCAGGACAAGCAATAAAACTATCACCAAAAATGGAAGTAAACCTTTCTTCAGGAAAGTAAAATTTTTCAAATGCCAAACAATCAATGGCGGAAAAACAACCAGCGTGGCTAACCATGCGGAACGTGAAAAGGTCGCAAATAAGCCGCAGCCGAGCACCAGCCCAACCCATCGCCATCCTGACTGCTTCACCAGCCCAACACAAAGCATGAGTCCAGAGAACAAAAATCCGCCCAGCACATTTGGGTGAAAGGTCAAACCATAGGCACGAAGCCACTGCCCCGAAGAGGTATAGAGTACTGCGGCGCGAGGCTGAGAAGGATCGAGCGCTAACTCACCGGGTAAACCTAACGGATGTCCGCTGATTACCTGTCCAAGGCCGACAAACGCTTGCAGGGTTAAACCAATTAAGAAGGCACGAGAAAAGACTGGTAAAGAAAAATTTCCGAAAGCCAGCACCCAATATAGAACTGCGCAGAGAAGCCATCTCGCCACCGACCAGGCTGCTAAACCGGGCGACAATGCTGTGGGTATCCCCACAGCAGCTAGTAGAGGGATGGCTGTCAGTACGCCGCCCAGGATTAATCGATTTCGATGCGCCGGATTCTTCAAAAAATCTGAAAATGAGAATGTAGAGCCTGCCAACGAGAATATGCTCGCCAGGCACACGAACAACAAAGCCACATCGCCGGTATAAACGCCAGGTGTGACGTAAATAGGGAGTATGCCCGGCACAAAGGGTCGGCCTATTGGGAAAAAAAGAGTAAATGGTAATAAAAATGCAAAACCTGAGATAACAATATCTTCAAACTTTTTCATGCACTCTTATGTCCTCCCCGAGCGGAGGATGGACCAAATCAACCAGGCGCCTAACACCAGCGAAGAGATAAAGGCAAACCCAAACACATACTCGCCCAGGTTCTGCCACACATCGAACTTATACACCGCCATCACCAGGGCCAGGGCAATGATCACCGCCGAGACAATCATCCCCAGGGCCATGCGGTTGGTCATCTTCTGCATCTTGCCGGTCATGTCATCGATAATCTTCTGGTTGATGTTCACTTCAAACTGCCCGCGCTCGATCTGATTGAGCAGGCGGTTAATCCGCTGCGGCATATCCAGGGACAACTCCAGCCCGTCCAGCGTCGATTGCGCCACCCGCGGCATCATCCTTGCCGGTGAGCGCTCCTCTTTCCAGAAGCGCGTCAGGTAGGGTGTGGCGAATTTGATTAGCTCAAAATCCGGGTACAACAGCGTCCCGGTTCCCTCGCTGATGGCTATCCCGCGCAGCAGCGTCACCAATTCGCCGGGCAGTTGCAGGCCGTTGCGCAGCGCAATAGACATGACATCGCCCATGAACTGCGCCGCGCTGATCTCTTTCAACGAAGCTCCCGTCAGACGGTCAAAAAGGCGCTCGAAGTCGCGGATCAGCGCACGGCGGTCCAGGGCGCGGGTCAGCAACCCGGCGTTGAGCAGCTCATCCACCAGGATGTTGGCATCCCCGCGATCCAGGGCAATGGCGATCCCCAGGAAGGTGCGCTTGGTTTGATGGCTCAACCGCCCCACCATGCCGAAGTCGATCACCGCCAGGGTCGCATCCGGCTGGACAAAGAAGTTGCCCGCATGGGGGTCGGCATGGAACAAGCCAAACTCAAAAATCTGGCGCATGGCAAAATGCATCAGGTTTTCGGCCACCTGCTGGCGGTCAATGCCTGCCGCATCCAGCCCCGCCAAATCATTGATCTTCACCCCCGCCACTCGCTCCAGGGTGATCACCCGCCGGGTAGTGTATTCCCAGTGCACCTCAGGGATATAGACGTGATAATCATCGGTGAAGTTGCGCCGGAACACATCGGCATTGCGCCCCTCGCGCAAGTAGTCAAACTCGGCCCGCACCGTGTAAGCAAACTCCTCCACCAGAGCGGGCAGGTTAAGCAGGTTGTGCAGGGGCGTGTGCTGGTGCACCCACTCAGCCATGTCAGTGAGGATTTCCAAATCCTGCTCAAAGATCTCTTCGGCGCCGGGGCGAACGATCTTGACCACCACCGCCTCCCCGGTCCACAACTCGGCGGCATATACCTGCCCAATGGATGCCGAGGCAATCGGTTCTCGGTCAAATACCGCAAAAATCTCATACACGGGTTTGCCAAGTTCTTCAACCAGTGTCTTCTCAAAAGCCTCAAAGGGCAGCGGGGGGATCTCATCCTGCAATTTACTAAGCGCTTCGATGTAGGACTCTGGCAGCAAGTCGGCGCGCGCGCCCAACGCCTGCCCAAATTTGATGAAGGTCGGCCCCAACTCAATCAGCGCCGCCACCAGCTCCCCAGCCTGAGTGTGCTTGACCTGCCGCAGCAGCTTGCGCGCCGCGCTGGGGCTGCCTGTGTCGCCTTCGGCCTTGGTCATCAGCCAGCCCAGCCCGTGGCGGATGAGCGTGGCAATGATTTGCTGCGAGCGCGAGAGCAGCGAGCGCCGCGTGAACCAGGGAATCTTGGGCAACACCGAATTGGCCATGCTTCCATTATACATTCCGTGTAATTACTCAACCAGAGACGGAGAAGGGCCAACTTTCTTCGATCTCTGAGCAGTTGCCATCCCGTCTTGTATAATTACGAAATATGTACCTCCATCCGCGCCTGCTCCGCCTGGTTCGCCCTGCTGCCCTCAAACTCATCCTGTCTGTCGCTGGCGGGTTGGTTGCGGCGCTGTTGGCGGTCTTCTCAGCACGCGCGCTCAGCCGCATCATCGCCGCAGTGTTCCTGGATGGGAAGAATCTGGCCCAGGTGCAGCCATTGTTGAGTGGCCTGCTAGCACTGATCCTGGCCCGCGCCACCTTCTCCTTGCTCGGTGAAGCGGCCGGCAGCGCTGCCGCCGCCCAGGTGAAAACCACCCTGCGCGAGCGCTTCTTCTCCCGCCTGGTCGAATTAGGCCCGGCGGCCCTGCGCGGAAAACCCACCGGCGAGCTGGCTGCCACCGCGCTGCAAGGTGTAGAGGCCCTGGACGCCTACTTCGCCCAATACCTGCCCCAGGTGGCCCTGGCTGGATTGATTCCCCTGGGCATCTTGATCCTGGTCTTCCCCCTGGACCCGCTCTCCGGCGTCATTTTGCTCGTCACCGGCCCGCTCATTCCTTTCTTCATGGCTCTCATTGGCCGCACCGCTGAGCGCCTGACTCAGCGTCAATGGACCACGCTCAACCGCATGAGTGCCTACTTTCTGGATACCCTCCAGGGGCTGCGCACGCTCAAAGCATTGGGGCGTAGCGCTGAACAGGCCGGGCGTATTGCCACCGTCAGCGAGCGCTACCGCGATACCACCCTTAGTGTGCTGCGCGTCACCTTCCTTTCCGCCCTGGCTCTGGAGCTGTTGGGCACCATCAGCACGGCTGTCATTGCCGTCCAGGTGGGGCTGCGCCTGCTTTACGGGCAATTAGGCTTCGAAGAGGCTTTTTTCCTGCTGGTCATCGCTCCCGATTTTTACGCCCCCCTGCGCACCCTGGGCTTGCGCTTCCATGCCGCCATGAACGGTATGACCGCGGCCAAAAAGATTTGGGAAGTGCTGGATGACCAACCCGTTTTGGCTGCCCCAGTCACCCCCGCCCAGCTCGCGCCGCCCTCCGCGGACAAAGCCCAGGTGAACTTTGATCATGTCTCCTTCGCCTACCCCGGCGTAGATCAAGAGGCCGTCCGGCAGTTCAACCTGGATCTGCGCCCCGGCACGCTAACCGCTCTGGTGGGTCCCAGCGGAGCGGGAAAAACCACCCTGGCCTGGCTGCTGCTGGGATTCTTGCGCCCACAGTCCGGGCACATTCACGTTAACGGTCGCAGCATGGACGAACTTGGCGAAGAGGCCTGGCGCTCAGGCATGGCCTGGGTGCCCCAGCACCCGCACCTGTTTCACGACAGCCTGGCAGCCAACCTGCGCGTCGCGAATCCGCAAGCCTCGCCAGAGCAGTTGTGGCAGGCCCTGCGCCTGGCCCGCCTGGAAGAATGGGCCCGCGAGCTGCCCGAAGGGCTGAACACCACCGTTGGGGAAGGCGGCGCGCGCCTGAGCGGAGGCCAGGCCCAGCGTCTGGCCCTGGCACGGGCTTTTTTGCGCAATGTCCCCCTGCTGGTGCTGGACGAGCCCACTGCCCACCTGGACCTGCCCGAAGAGGCCCGCCTGGAAGCCACCGTGCGCGAGTTGTGCCAGACGCGCACCGTCCTGATCATCGCCCACCGCATCACCACCGTCCGCCGCGCCGATTGGGTTGTGCTGCTGGAAGATGGACAAATCCGCGAGCAGGGCCGCCCCACCGACCTGCTGGCTGCGGGCGGAGCCTTTGCCCGGCTGGCGCAAGCCTTCGGCGGCATCGCTGAAACGCCGAGTCAGCCACCACCGCTCGAAGTTATCCCGCAGCCGCAACAATCCAGCAAACCCGCAAGCCCTTCTCTCCCCACAACAACAGAAAAGAGAATCAGCGATCGATCCATCCTGGCGCGGTTGCTGGGCTTCTTGCGCCCCTACGCCGGATGGACAGCGCTCTCCGTCTTCCTTTCCGTTGCCACCCTGCTCAGCGGCATCGGCCTGCTGGGAACTTCAGCCTACCTGATCGCCTCGGCGGCCCTGCACCCTTCCATCGCCGCGCTGCAGGTGGCTATCGTGGGCGTGCGCGCCTTTGGCATCGGGCGGGGAGTTTTTCGCTATCTCGAACGCCTGTCCTCCCATTCGGTCAACTTCCGCCTGCTGGCCCGCCTGCGGGTGTGGTTTTACCGCGCCCTCGAGCCGCTGGCCCCCGCCCGCCTCGAGCAGCAGCGCGGCGGCGACCTGCTCAACCGCATCACCGGCGACATCGACATTCTCGAAAACTTCTACGTTCGTGCCGTGGCTCCGCCCATTGCCGCCGTCATCGTCACCGCCGGAATGGGCTGGTTTACCGGGCGCTACCACCCTGCCCTGGGCGCGCTGCTGGCGGGCGGCTTGCTCCTGGCGGGCATCGGCCTGCCCCTGCTCACCCATGCCCTCAGCCGTGCCGCCGGAAAAGCCGAGAGCCGCGCCCGCTCGGCTTTGAGCGCCGCCCTGGTGGACGGCATCCAGGGTTTATCCGATCTGCTGGTCTTCAACGCCGCCCACCAGCAGGCTTCCCGCCTCTCTGCCCTCAGCCGAGAACACAGCCAGGCCCAGTTGCGCCTGGCCTGGAGCGGCGCGATGGGTAACGCCGCGGGGCTGCTCCTGACCAACCTGACCTTGTGGGCGCTGCTGTGGGCAGCCATCCCTTTGGTGACCTCGCGAGCCATCAGCGGCGTAGACCTGGCCGTGCTCTCGCTGCTGGCGTTAGCCTCGTTTGAAGCGGTGACGCCGCTCAGCCTGGCCGCCCAAAACCTGGAAAGCTGCCTGCAAGCCGCCCGCCGCCTGTTTGAGCTGGTGCAGGCCAAACCTGCCGTCACCGACCCCGCCCAACCTTTGCCCGCTCCCACGAGCATGGCTCTACAAGCCCGCGGCCTCACCTTCCGCTACGCGCCCGGTCAGCCCGCTGCCTTGCGCAGCGTGTCCTTTGACCTCCCGCCGGGCAAGCGGGTGGCGCTGGTGGGTCCCTCCGGCGCGGGCAAATCCACACTGGCCCGCCTGCTGCTGCGCTTCTGGGATTGCCCCCCTGGCAGCCTGCTGTTGAACGGGCGGGATATCCGCTCCTATGCGAATAACGATGTGCGCGCCAAAATCGCCCTGGTGGATCAGCACACTTACATCTTCAATGCCAGCCTGCGCAGCAACCTGTTGCTGGCCCGGCCGGATGCGCAGGAAGACCAACTGTGGGCAGCGCTGCGCGGCGCCCAACTGCAAAGCATGGCATCGCAACTGCCCCAGAGGCTGGACACCTGGCTCGAAGAAGGTGGGGCGCGTCTCTCGGGCGGAGAGCGACAGCGCGTGGCTGCGGCCCGCGCGCTGTTGCGCGATGCCCCGCTGCTCATCCTCGACGAGCCAGCCGCCAACCTGGACGCGCATACCGGGCGTCTGCTGCTAGATGTGCTGCTGGAAGTCTCACTTAACCGCAGCTTGCTGTATATCACCCACTGGCTGGCCGGGCTGGAGCGCATGGACGAGGTGTGGGTCATGGAAGACGGTCAAATCACGGCGCGGGGCACGCACACCCAACTTCTGGCCCAGGGCGGCTGGTACGCCCGCGCCTGGCAGGTGCAGCAGAGCGTGTTGTGATGTGCAAGGGCAATTCATGAATTGCCCTTACACATCACGCGCCCCCGTCCATCTTGCACTACCCAGGCAACAGAACTATCCGCGTAACAAACCTTTCTTCGCTCTGCGGTTCCTCCCACTTCCTCACGGGCGCAGCGCGATCCCGGTTGATTCTCAGACCTTATCTCACCGCTGCGCCCCTACAAAACCATTCGTGTAAATTGGTGGAATTCGTGGAGAAACATCCCCTTCCCATTCGCGCTTATTCGCGACCATTCGCGGATGAATCTCTGTTCTTCTCCGTGGATTTTCTCTTCTCCTCACGGGCGCAGCGCGATCCCGGTTGATTGTCAAGCCTTACCCCACCGCTGCGTCCCTACAAAACCATTCGTGTAAATTGGTGTAATTCGTGGAGAAAATCTCCGCACATTTCCTCGGGGAACTTTCCTTCTCCCGCGGGCGTTATAGCTGTGAACCGCCCTGCTCCCAACCCACGCGGGCGGCTCCCCGGAGGAGAAAATGAACGCCCGCAGACTGCTTGCCCTCGCCTTTGTCGTCCTATTTCTGGCCCTACCCCTCAAAACCGTCCACGCCGACGGCATCATCATCCCCCCGCCCTGCCCGCTGGAGGGCTGCCCGCCGCCACCCTGCTTCGTGGATCCCTGCCCGCCCATCCCCCCGCGCCCCATGACCCAACTGGTTTTCCGCTATCACCACGTCACGGTTGATATCGTCGATCAGGTAGCCACCACCCGCGTGGATCAAGTCTTCTACAACCCCAACGACTATGCTATCGAAGGCACCTACATCTTCCCGCTCCCCGAAGGGGCCGTGGTCGACGACTTCCTGCTGTGGATCGACGGCGAGCCGGTGCAAGGCAAAGTCATGGAAGCCGCCGAAGCCCGCAAAGTTTACGAAGAAATTGTCTCCTCCCTGCAAGACCCAGCCCTGCTGGAGTACGTTGGGCGCGGCGCGGTTCAGGCCAGCGTCTTCCCCATTGCTTCTCAGGAAGAGCGGCGCATCGAGCTGCAGTACAGCCAGGTGCTGACTGCTGAGAACGGCCTCGTGCACTACAACTACCCGCTTAACACCGAAAAATTCTCTCTCCAACCCCTTGAATCGGTCTCTATCACCGTCAACACCTCCGGGAAGACCCCTGTGCGAGCAGTCTATTCACCCAGCCACCCGGTCGATGTGACACGCGAAGGCCAAACCGGCTTCACCGCCTCCTGGGAAGATAAAAACGTCCTACCGGATACCGACTTCGACCTGTACTACTCCCTGGGCGAGAGCGAAGCCCTGCACTTGCTCACCTTCCGCGACCCGACCGACCCCGAAGAGAAAGACGGCTTCTTCCTCATGCTCCTGGCGCCCCG
>JAEXTI010000176.1 GCA_023406965.1 Chloroflexota bacterium | reverse complement strand
AAGCCCAGTTAATTAGTCCTGTTAGTGAAATTATACACGACTGCTAAATATGCGGGAGGGAGATTAAAGGGTGATTAATGGGTGATTGTCTTACACGCCTTGGATATAATGATATTCAAGGCGTGTACGTAAATGAAGCTTCCACACAGAAAACCCCTACGACTTCCTGAATATGATTATTCTCAGCCTGGCGCATATTTTGTCACGATTTGTACAAAGGGACGAGAATGTTCTTTGGGGTATATACAGGGAGAGGAAATGCGCTTCTCGCTATACGGCGAGATAGCGGCACAAGGATGGGATTTCACAAGCAACCATTTTCAGAGACTTGAACTGGATTGGTGGGTGGTAATGCCTAATCACGTTCATGCTCTGATCGTCATTCAAGACTCAAGCAAGGGATCAGTTTTACAACCTACTCCAGCCGTTTCCATCGAAGCAACGAACCTGCCCATTCCGCCGCAATCTCTTCTTGCAAAAGTCGTCGCACACTACAAATATCACACCACCAAGAAAATTAACCTGGCCAGAAATTTGTCTGGGGAGCGTTTTTGGCAACGGAATTATTACGAACATGTGGTTCGGTCGCATGAAAGCATGCAGAAGATTCAGGAATACATCCTGGCTAACCCAATGCGATGGAATGAGGATCAATTGAACCCGAGCGCACCACCCAATCAATTCAACCAGCAATAATTCGTAGGGGTTCGGTCTCCGAACCTCGTTCTTGGGGATGTCCATCCGGGCGCGGAGACCGCGCCCCTACCCGCATTGTAGGGGTTCGGTCTCTGAACCCGTTCTTGGCCAATTCGGGCGCGAAGACCGCGCCACAACGCAATTTGTAGGGGTTCGGTCTCCGAACCCGTTCTTGGGGATGCCAATCCGGGCGCGGGGACCGCGCCCCTACCCGCGTTGTAGGGGTCGGGTTTCCCGACCCGCTGTTGGTTGACCACGAACCGGGCGCGGAGACCGCGCCCCTACCGGTGTTATTCCAAATGCGTTTTGATCTTCTGTGCCAGCTCGGGTGTGATTCCGGGGGCGGCGGTCAATTCTTCAATACTGGCCTGGCGGATGGCTTCCAACGAGCCAAAATGGGTGAGCAGCCAGCGCCGGCGGGCCGGGCCGATGCCGGGAATTTTGTCTAGCACCGAGGCCATGCCTATCTTATTGCGCTGGTTGCGGTGAGCTGTGATGGCAAAGCGATGGGCCTCGTCGCGAATGCGCTGCACCAGGAACAGGCCCTGAGAATGGCGCGGCAGCAGAATGGAGTCGTGATGACCGGGCAGAAACAATTCTTCCTGCTGCTTGGCCAGGCCCACTACTGGCACCTTGCCGAACAGATTGAACTCTTCCAACACCTTCACCGCCCGGCCCAACTGCCCCTTGCCGCCGTCCACGATGAGCAAATCGGGCAGCAGCGCAAAGGACGGGTCCAGCTTTTGGCCCGGCTCCAGTTTGGTCTCCTGGGCCACCTGCCAGCGCTTGAAGCGCCGCGTGAGGGCCTCTTCCATACTAGCGAAATCGTCGGGGCCCTCGGCGCGCTGGATGTTGAATCGCCTGTACAATTTTTTGCTGGGCGTGCCCTGCTCAAAAACCACCATGCTGGCTACCGTGGCCGTGCCCTGGGTGTTGGAAATGTCGTAACACTCGATCTTGTTGGGAACTTCCTTCAACCCCAATGCCTGCTGGATCTCGCCGAGGGCCTGCTGTTGTTTATTGGTATCGGCTTCCCACTGCACGCGCAGCGAGGTAAGCGTCTCGATGGCGTTTTCGGTAGCCATCTCCACCAGTTCGCGGTCTTCACCGTGATTGGGCACCACCAGCGACACCTTCTCGCCGCTGCGACGGGTGCGCAACCACTGCTCGATGATCTTGGCTTCTTCCACGTCGTTGGGCAGCAGCACCTGCTCTGGAACATTGGCGGCATCGGAGTAAAACTGCTTGATGAATTGGGCCACGATCTCCGCGTCGGCCTCGTCCGAGGTGCCCTCGAGGATGAAATACTCACGCCCGATCATCTTGCCACTGCGGATGAAGAAGATCTGCACGCAAGCTTCGCCGTTGGTGCGGGCCAGGGCAATCACGTCCGAGTCCATTTTCTCGCTGGAAATGACGCGCTGCTTTTCCACCACCCGGTCGATGGCCCCCAATTGATCGCGGATTTGGGCGGCGCGCTCAAAATTTAGATTCTCGGCGGCGGCCTCCATCTCCTGGCGCAAGCGGTTGATGACCGGCTCGGTGCGCCCCTGCAAGAAGCTGCACAAATCGTCGATCACCCGGCGATATTCCTCCTGGTCGATTGCCCCGATGCAAGGCGCGGTACACAGCTTGATATCGTAAAATAGACAGGCCCGCGCATCCTGCCCGGTAATGTCGCGATCGCAGGTCAGGTAAGGGAAGATGCGCCGCATCACATCCAAGGTCTGATGCACCGCCCAAGCGCTGGTGAAGGGGCCGAAGTAGCGCGAGCCGTCCTGCACCATGTTGCGGGTGATGGTCACTTTGGGGAAGGGGTCGGCCCAGTGCACCTTGATGTAAGGGTAGCGCTTGTCGTCTTTAAGTTTGATGTTGTAGCGCGGGCGGTGTTTTTTGATCAAGTTCATCTCGAGGATGAGGGCCTCGAGTTCAGAATCGACCACAATCCATTCGATGTGGGCAATGTTCTTGACCAACTGGCGGGTTTTGAAATCGTGTTCGCCGCTAAAGTAAGAGCGCACCCGGTTGCGCAAACTGATGGCCTTACCCACATAAATGATCTCGCCCAGGTTGTTCTTATATATGTAACAACCCGG
>JAEXTI010000164.1 GCA_023406965.1 Chloroflexota bacterium | reverse complement strand
AAAGGGCGGCGGTTTCGGCGGAAGGCTCCAAACCCATTTGATCCGCCAGGTAGCGGCGCAGCATGGCGTAGCGGGCCTGGGCGGCGCTCCACTGGCCGTCCTGGGCCAGCAGGCGGATGACCTGATTGTGGGCAGTCTCGTCCCAGGGGGCCAACTCGACGAGGCGTTCGGCAGCACGGCGAGCGAGTTCAAACTCGTGGCGCCGCTCGTGATAATCGACCAGCAGGGCCAGGGCTTGCACGGCGCGTTGATTGCTGCTTTCGCGCTGCATGAAAGCCCATTCGTCGAAGTCGCTGCTGTCATCCAGGGTGAAGTGTTCGAGGAACGGGCCGTGGCAGAGGGCCAGGGCCGAATGGAGCAGGGGCAGCACGGGCCGTCCGGCGCAGGGCCGGTCGGAGAGGTGGCGCAGGGCTTCATCCAGCAAGCAGTGAAACTCGCGCAAATCCAGGCTGTGGGGGCTGCGCGGGTTAAATTGGACAGTATCGGGGGTGACGATGAAGAAGGGTTCTCCGGCGGGCGAGTCGGGGAGAATTTTGCGCAGGGTGGAGAGGGCCTGGCGCAGGTTGTGCAGGGCGCGCTCTTCGGGCTGGTCGGGCCACAACAGTCCCGCAAGGCGGCGGCGGGGATGGGGGCGATCTGACTCAACCGCCAGGTAAGCCAGCAGGGCGCGCACCTTCTCGGCGCCAAACGCGGCGAGAGGCTGCCCGGACAGGCTGACTTGAAATGCGCCAAAGCACTGGATGTTGAGCAGTGTCATGAGAAATAAGAATCTGGATGAAGATGGCTCGTTGAGAGAGCGAGAAAAATTCCCCTCTTCTACTTGCGGCAAAGAGGTCATTAATGTTTATCAATTATCCGCTGAAAATGCACCGGATGCAAGACTTTTAGAGAAACTACTCAGAGGTCGAATAAAACAAATTTGGGATGTATATGGGTGCGAAGCAGCCTACATACATCTCAAATTTGGGCCGTTTCGCCTCTGGCTGAGTCGTTACCTTTTTGACGTTTCATTGACGTTGGTTTTTTATACTGGCAATATGAGTGGACAATACAAGGTTTACTTGTTAAGAATATGGCAAGTGGGCGAGAAAGGTGAGCGCGAAATTCGCGCCATGCTGGAAGACCCGCGCACGCACGAAACAGTTGGTTTTTCCAGTCTGGCGGAGCTGTTGCAATACCTGGAGAAGACGCATATTTGCGACCAGGTGTCGGAGGGTCAAAAACCACTTGATCCTTATAATTAACTTGAGGGGGATGAACAGGGAAGCTTCCCCGCATTGTTTTCTAGTATTAAAGAATGGAGGAATGATATGAAGTCCTTTCTTCGTCGACTATGGTTGGTTGTGTTTTTGCTTGGAATTATGCTCCCGTCAAACACTTCAGTAGGGGAGGCGCGCAACCAGACTCCGCGCGTGCTGGAAAACGATTGGACAATGACAGGTAACATGGTGGCAACCCGGCAATATCATACCCTGTCGGTTTTGCCGGATGGGACGGCCCTGGCGGTGGGCGGGTATTACTATGCGAGCGGAGAGCATTATCTGAATAGCAGTGAAATTTATACGCCGCTGACCAATACCTGGGCTGCCACCAACGGCAGCATGACCACGGCACGCCGGTACCACACCGCCACCGTGCTGCTGGACGGGCGCGTGTTGGTGGCGGGCGGGGAAAACGGAGCTGGTACGACGAATAGTGCCGAGATTTTCGACCCGGCCACAGGCCTGTGGACAACGACTGGTAGTATGAATCAGTCGCGCTACAGGCACACCGCCACGCGCTTGCAGGATGGGCGCGTGCTGGTGGTGGGCGGATGCTATACAATGACAGTTACTTCCTGCACGATTGTCACGGAGATATTTGATCCGGCGAGTGGCGACTGGGAACCAGGACCCAACTTACCATCTGGTCAAGGCAGGATGAACCATACTGCCACGCTGCTTCAGGATGGTAGTGTGCTCGTGGCAGGCGGGTACGCACCCAAGGTCAGCGACTTCAATCTGGCGAAATCTTTTAACAATGCGTATCGCTACGTTCCAGGTGGAAATAGCTGGTCTCTGGTTGGGACTATGTCTGCAACGGCGGCTCCACGGGGACGGTCCCAACACAATGCCGTGCTTCGGCGGGATGGGAAGGTGCTGTTCGTGGGTGGGTATTATTTTTATGATCCACTCATTGGTGATACAGAGGAAGGTTATCTTTCTTCTAGCGAGGTTTATGATCCTGTAGCCAACACGTGGACTGACCTGAACAAACCACTCGCCGAGTCGCGGAGTGGCATGGCTGCCGTCTTGGACGCGGAAGGCACCTTCGTGTTGCTGGGGGGTGATCTGAACGGTGCTACCTCGGATGTTGAATACCTGGATATTAATTCTGGGTCGGATACCTGGCACTACCTGTTCGGTGAACTGAACGTTCAGCGGCGCTTTCACGCGGCGGCGGTCCTGCCGGGTGGGGTCATTCTGGTAGCGGGTGGGCGTGATCAGGACGGTTTTGTCGTTAATTCTGCCGAAACGAATCGCTTTTGGTTAGGTTCGGCTGATCCAGACGATTTACGACCAGCCAATTATGGCTTATACCGGCCCACGGCGACGCTGATGCCTAATGGGGATGTGTTGGTTACGGGTGGGGGGTACAAGAATACCAGCGATCAAATTATTTGCCATAATTATGTCCATCGCTGGGTATTTGCAGATGATACCTTCACGGATGTACCGGCGGCGCAAAATATGCACAATGCGCGTTGCAATCACTCCGTTACCCTCTTGCCGGATGGCCGGGTGCTGGTGTTGGGCGGGTCCGGATCTATTGGCGGGTCGGGATCTGCTTCCGGGACCGGAGAAATCTTCAACGGAACGACCTGGACATATCTGTACGCGACTTCCGATTTCGAGAGCCACAAAGCGGTTCTGCTGCCTAACGGGACGGTCTTTATAGTGCAAGGGGGGGGACAGGATTCCTATATCTTTGACCCCTCAGACCTTTCTTTCCGGAAAACCTTGAACCAGGCTGCGGGAGCATATAGCGCGTTCACCGTGACTTTGATGAAAAACGGGAAGGTATTGATTCTCGGCAGCCAGTCCAATGCCACGGTTGAGGTGTTTGACCCGGTCAATGAGTCCTTCACGGTTGTCCCTCACCCATCCCCGAGTACGCTCTTTAACACTCATGAAGCGCTACTGCTGCCAGATGGTCGGGTGATGGTAACCGGGGGGCGGTCTGGCTCTGGAGCTCCCAGGCGCGAGACCTATTTCTTTGATCCCCAGACGAGTATATGGTCCGCCGGGCCATCGATGATCTCAGGGCGACGCTATCATCAAATGCTGGTGCTGCCGGACGGGCGTCCAGTGGTGATTGGGGGACAGGCGGTAACCGGAGTTCTGGATGAGAACGCGACCACAAAGATCGAAATATATGATCGGGCCGACAATTCCTGGCACAGCGCTGGGGATATGCTCGAGGCTCGCCGCGATCACGAAGCGCTGCTGACTTTGACGGGGAAGATATTATTTATTGGTGGCATGGATGAGTTTGGAAATCCCTTGTTCAACGTCGAGCGTTTTATGTTCGATAATGTCTCCACCTCTCCGGCGCTGTGGCAGCCAACTGTGACGGATGCGCGCTGCATCGACTGCAATGCCGGCCGGCAAATCGAG
>JAEXTI010000420.1 GCA_023406965.1 Chloroflexota bacterium | reverse complement strand
CGGTCTCCCTGCATGGCGTTGGCGGTCATTGCAATGATAGTCACGTGGCGGTGCGTATGCTCCTCGGCCTGGCGGATCATGCGGGTTGCCTCAAACCCATCCATTTCGGGCATCTGGCAGTCCATCAAGATCATGCGGAAGCGACCGGGTTGTTTCAGGTAATAGTCAATGGCTTGCCGTCCATTGCTCACCGCTTCAGCCTGATACCCTAGCCTGCGCAACTGGACCAGGGCCAGACGCTGGTTGGCAGGGTTGTCTTCGGCCAACAGCACCATGCCCTTGTATACGGGTTCCTTACGAGCTACCTCTTCATGATGCACCACAACACGGGGCTGCTCCACTAACTGCGGGCTGGGCCGGTGCTCCCGGCGAACAAACAGCGACACGATCAGGTCGAACAATGCCGATTGACGCACTGGACGCAGTAAGTAATTGCCCCCAGCTTCTCGGGCAACCTGCTCTGCCTGCTCGCGCTGGTCGAAGCGGGCCAGGTAAGCCAGTTTGGGGTTACCCAGTTCATCCAGGCGGGTTTCTTTGCAGGCTTCCATGGCCCAATCCAGATCACACAGCAGCAGATCATAAGGCGCCCCCTCCTTGACTGCCATGCGCAGTTTTTGTACTGCTTCTTCGCAGCTACGCACCTGATCGGGCCGCAATTCCCACGAGTGCAGGTAAGCGTGCACCATGCGCCGGTTAGAAGCGTTATCATCGGCCACCAAAACGCGCAAGCTGCTCAAATTGGCGTCTGGATGGATGGGCCGGACGACTTCGCGATCGCTGAACTTTAAATTGGCCGTGAACCAGAAGGTGGAACCGACGCCTTCCTCGCTCTGCACGCCGATCTGCCCGTTCATCAACTCGACCAGTCGCTTCGAAATCATCAATCCCAGCCCTGTGCCGCCGTACTTGCGGGTGGTGCTGCCATCCGCCTGGGTGAAGGGTTGGAACAGTCGCTTGCGAGCCACATCCGAAAGGCCAATGCCCGTGTCACTCACTTTGATGAGCAGCTTGACGTCGTTTCCTGTCACTTCAAGCGCCGTCACCCGCAAAATGACGTCGCCGTGCTCGGTGAACTTTACCGCGTTGCCAATCAAGTTGACCAAAATCTGACGGATCCGCACCGGGTCGCCGATCAAAACAGGGGGCACACGCGGTGAGACAAAACTCATCAAAGCGACATTCTTCTCTTGCGCGACCACGCTGAACATGTCGATCACACTCTCGATCAGGGACAGGGGTTCAAACTCTACCGATTCCAGCATCAACCGTCCTGCTTCTATTTTGGAGAAGTCAAGGATGTCGTTGATGATTTTCAACAGCATCTGGCCCGAATCACGAATGGTGCGAGCAAAATCGCTCTGCTCCCCATTCAGGGTCGAATCCAACAACATTTCTGACATGCCAATCACGGCGTTCAAGGGCGTGCGGATCTCGTGGCTCATGGTCGCCAGGAACTCCGATTTCAGGCGGGAAGCCTCCAGGGCCTGGTCGCGCGCTTCAGCCAACTCTTGGTTCTTGTGGGCAATTTCCTCATTAAATGACTTCAACTGGGCCAGGTATTGGTCGCGCTCGATTTCCACGCCCAACCATTGACTCATCAGGCGCAGAAATTCCCGGTCCGATGCGGTGAAATTACGCTGGCGAACCTTTCCGCTCCAAAAACTGAGCACACCAAAGGTTCGTCCACCCACGTACACGGGAGCGCCAAAATACACTTCCATTTTCATGGCATGGTGAGCCGGATGATCCACCCAATCGGTGCCGGTCATGCGCTCGATGCCCACCGGGCCGTTGGCTCGCAGCGTTTCGCGTGCCAGCGTGTCGCCAATGTCAAAGACCTGCTTGCGCGCCGCCGTAACTCCGCGCGGGTGCAGCGCTTCCACCGTCACCTGTCCTTCGTCAACGCGGGCCAGCATAGCCTGTTCGATGCCAAATGTGTTGCAGCCCATCTCCAGCAAGCGGTCAATCTTCTCCGAAACGCCGAAAGTCTGCGAAGAAGCGATATCGTACAGCGAGCGCAAGGCTTCCTCGTTTTGGCGCAGCATGGTCTCGATGCGTTTGTACGAGCTGATATCCGAGAACGTCCCCGAGATCATTTGCGGGCGGCCGTTGGCATCGGTGATCAGGCGGGCATAGATATCGAGCCAAATCGTCTCACCGCGCTGGTTGACGATGGTCACCAGCTCGTGGTAGCGATCGGTGACCTGTTCGCGCAGCACGCGGAAGCCATTCTGTAAGTCGTTGAGCATCCCGGCAGGGACCACCTTCCAGAAGGGCATACCCAGGGTTTCGTCCAGCTTGAGCCCGGTGATTTTTTCCCAGGCCGGGTTCAAAAAGACGATCCGTCCAGTCAAATCCATTTGGAAGATGATATCGTTGGCGTTTTCGACCACTGCCCGATAGCGCTGCTCACTTTGCCGCTGAGCCTCATAGGCCTGGACGCGCTCCTGAGAAGCTGAGAGAGCCGCCGCCGCCACCTGCAGAAGAGCCACCTCAGAAGGCTCCCATAACTCATCGTTGCGGCAGTTGTCAAAGCCGATGAATCCGGTGAACTGGCCTTCGGTAATCATTGGCAGAACCAGCATGGCACGCACACCCAACGGCTTGTGCAATTTAATCTCGACCTCTGGGAAGGTGTCCAGACGCCCATCCACCGGGTTGCCCTGTTGGAGCAGTTCCCGCCAGCGCGGCAATACCGTGTCAAAGCAAATCATTTGCAGGTCAGAGGAATCCATGCGGGGAGCAACATCCGGCGCAGACCATTCGGAGACCAGCGAGGTGTACAGGCGTTTATCAAAACCGGCCATGTTATGGTAGATATACACCCGGTCCGCGCCCGTCACTTCTCCCAGCACCTCCAGCACATGCTGGTAGACGGCGCCCCACTCGGGCACACCGATGAGTGTGGTTTGCACGTCCACCAGGGCTTGCAAGTAGCGTTCTCGCCGAGCCAGGGCGTCCTCAGCTTTCTTGCGGTTTTCCAACTCGGCCTGCAACTCATGATATAGCAAAGAAAGCTCATACGTCCGTCCGGCAACGGAAACGACGTTATCCACCAGAGAAATCTCGGAGGCAGTGAATGTGCGTGAGACAGGGGCGCTCAACTCGAGGAAACCAATGACGTGCCCACGCGCGGTGAGGGGCGCCGCCAGGAAAGAGATTGCCCCCAATTCGTCTGCCACTCCAGACCACATTTCACGATTGGGCGATTCGTGGATGTCATTAACCGTCAGGATTTGAGGAGAAACCAACGCATCTTTCAACGGTGGCAAACTATCCAGAGTAATCGTCTCTTTCAGCAACGACTCTTTGCCCTCGGGGAGATATTCCGCGATCACTTCCAGGGTATTATTGTCATCGCGCAGGAGGGCTGCCAGGGCCTGCGGCATGTGCATGTGCTGGGCCAGTTCGCGGCACACAATCTTGAACAACGCCGTGGGGGTCAGGTCGGCGGTCGTGGCAGCGATGACCCGATTGAGGAGAATCGTCTCCTGCAGTTTCTCTTCGAGCGAGCGCTGCAGGAGCAGCCGTTCGCTCACGTCTCGCGCCAGAACATACAAGTGCGGGTGCTTGCCCCCGGAAATCAGATTTAAACTCAACTCCAACACCTGCCCCGGACGCTCTAGCAGGGACAGGTCTAACACTTGCGACTTCCCGGCGGCAGCTTGCTTGAGGGCAGCCTCGAGCCGCTTGCCGTTTTCTGGGGTCAAGAGCGACAACAGGGCAGGGAGAACCTTGGTCTTGCCGGGCTCCAGCTTGATGTTAAATAGCTCCTGAAAAGCCTGGTTGCATTCTAACATGGTCAGGTTGTGGGGATTAAGCAGCGCGAAACCTTCGCGCGCCTGTTCCACCAACTGCGCATAGAGCAGTTGCCGTTCTTTGCTTTCCTCTTGAGCCTTCAACAGTGCGGTGCGCAGCGGCACCTGTAAATTGGCCACTTCCGGCGAATCCTGCCCTTCCAGGGTCTGGATCTGTTCAGCAAGGTTACCCGCCTGGCTCACCTTCTGAGCAAGCTGCTCCATCGGACGAACCAGCCACAAGTTGGACATGATCATGCTGGCCAGCCCAACCACGCATCCCAAAACCAACATTACAAAAAACAGGTAGTTGAGCGTGCTGTGGCCCTCATTATAAATAGACCGCTCCATCTCGGTGCGCAGCACGCCGGCGGTCTGTCCATCCACGCCTTCAAGCAGCACATATCCCACCAGCCGGTTCTCGTCCAACGATTGCAGATAAATCTTTTCTTCAAGTGTGATCCGGTCTGCCAAAGCATGAAAATCTTCGGGTACCTGGTCGAGGGTAAAAAAATCCAGGTCGAGGGCCGTCTCTACGCGCAGCGTATCAACCTCGGCGGCGTCGAAGATGCGCGCAAACAGGGCCACCCCAGCCGGGTCGCCCTGCCCATCTTCTGACAGAACCGGCCGTCCTGTCACCATATATGCCCGCCCATTCACCATGAGCAAACGAGCCGGGTACAAATCGTTCGGCGCCAGGTCGTAAAACAGACCACCCGGGGCCAGCAACGTTGTCACTTCGGGAGGCAGCGAGCCCACCGAGTTACTCTCCTGATCGTACCATGCGCCAAAATCAACATTGCCATTCCTGTCGGCAAAGGCAACAGCATCAAGCCGCAGGCGGTTAAACTGCGCGACATCCCAATTGGTGTCCGGGAAGGTATCATTTTTACCCAGCAGAAAATTATAGGTACTATCCCAAACGGCCCAATCCTGGGCAAGCAAACCAATTTCGTTATACATCCGGTTGACCATCTGGGTCAGGCCGGTTAATTCACGCCGGCGGGCTTGCTGATCCAGGTGGTTGAACTCAGGAATCAAAACCAGACGGGAAACAATGTAAAGTCCCGCTACCATTCCGAGCAGCGTGATCGCTGTAAGTAAATAGGTTTTGGTTTTGACCTGCATAGATGGATAAAGTGGTCTACTCCACGAAAGGCTGGACCAATTCCGGCCCGTCACGGTCGGGCGAATTGACCGCGCGCGACACCGGGTAACGCACCATTGCTTCCGCCGGGTAAGGACGGAGGAGAGCAGAAAGAACGGGCACAGGGTTAGGCTTGAGCCAGGTCCAGCTTTCTTCTGCTGAAAGCATCACGGGCATGCGCTCGTGAACGGGCGCAACCACCCCGTTCGCGGCGCAGGTGACAATCGTGCAGGTGCGCAAGTCCTGCCCCTCAGGTGTCCGCCAGAACTCCCATAAACCGGCAAAGGCAAACGGTTTACCATCGGCGCGCCGGAAGAAAAATGGCGTGGAAGGACCTTTGCCCGAAGTAGACTTCTGCCACTCATAAAACCCATCTGCCAGGATCAAGCAGCGCCGCGAGCGAAAGGCCCCCCGAAAAGCGGGCTTTTCCTCCAGCGTTTCGGAACGCGCATTGATCATCCGGCTTCCGATGGAAACATCCTTGGCCCAGGAGGGTACCAGCCCCCAGCGCATCATAGCCACACGCCGTTCTTCAGCACTGACCAACACGGGGAGCATTTGCGTAGGCGCTACGTTGTAACGCGGCGTCCAATCGACCGGTGCCTCGGCCAGTCCAAACGCTTCCCGGACATCATCCGCATCCAACATGATGGTGAAACGACCGCACATAACACCCTAATCCTGTGCCCACAAATTTATTTTATGGATCATTGACCAGAGGGTGGAGAAAGTTTCCTAATGTGAGGTATGTGTTGGATGTGAAGCATCGAATACATACCTCACATTAGGGTCTCTTCCATCCCCATCTGAGTGGTTACTTTTATTGTAGCATAAGAAGGTCCATTTATATGGCCTTTGGGAGTTGTCGTGGTAGGCTCCGCGTTTTGGGAGGCGAGTGCGGGGAAAGGTTCCTAAAGAGCCCTTCCATCCCTACCGCCCAAAAAGCTGTCAATTGGGTATAATACGCTTTATGTAACTTCTCAGCCAGAGGCAAGAAAACCTGAATTTGAGGAGTGTGCGGGGTGCTCTGCAACCGCACACTCCTCAAATTCCGAGACATCCCGACACCCTGAGCAGTTACCCCTCTATCCTGTTTCCATGAGAGGATAACTTATCATGCCCAATCCGCTGGTCGAATGTATCCCGAACTTTTCTGATGCGCGCCGGCCTGAAGTAATTGATGCAATTATTGGCGCTATCACCTCGGTACCCGACATTCACCTCCTTGACCGTCATTCCGACCTGGATCATAACCGCACTGTGGTCACCTACCTTGGGCCGCCCGCTGCCGTGGAAGAAGCCGCGTTTCTAGCCATTCAAAAAGCCGCCGAACTGATCGACCTCGATCACCACACCGGCGAACACCCGCGCATGGGCGCCACCGACGTGGTGCCTTTCGTTCCCATCCGCGACATCACCATGCAGGAATGTGTTGAAATGGCCCGCCGCCTGGGCAAGCGCGTGGGCGATACGTTGCAAATTCCCGTCTATCTATACGAAGACGCGGCCCTGCGCCCCGAGCGCAAGAATCTCGAGGATATTCGCCGGGGCGAGTACGAAGCCCTCAAAGCCGAAATGGGCACAAACGCCAACCGTACCCCCGACTTTGGCCCCGAGCGCGTAGGCCCGGCAGGCGGCACAGTGATCGGCGCGCGCCAACCGTTGATCGCGTTCAATATCTACCTGACCACCGATGACGTTTCCATTGCCGGGAAAATTGCCCGCGCCGTGCGCAACTCTTCGGGCGGGCTGCGCTTTGTCAAAGGCATGGGGGTGCTGGTGGAAGGTCGCGCCCAGGTGTCGATGAACCTGACCAATTTCCGCCAGACTCCGGTCTACCGGGTGGTGGAGATGGTTCGGCGCGAAGCCCAGCGTTACGGCGTTGGTATTCATCACAGCGAGTTAGTTGGTCTCATCCCCCAGGAAGCGCTGGTAGATACGGCGGTATGGTACACACAATTGGACCAGTTCGAGCCGGAGCAAATTCTGGAACAGCGCATGTTGTCGGCGCTTTCCAGCCCCACCGGCGACGGACAGGCGGTTCGCGAGAGCTCCTTCATCGAGGAACTGTCCCGCGGCACACCTACGCCGGGGGGCGGAAGCGCCGCTGCGTTTGCCGGGGCGGCTTCTGCAGCGCTGGTGGCAATGGTGGCTCGCCTGACAGTAGGCAAGAAGAAATATGTTGAGGTCGAGCCGGAGATGTGGAGGTTGATCGATGAGGCCGAAACCCTGCGCGGCGAGCTGACCGCTGCCGTGCAAGAAGACTCCGCCGCCTTCCAGTCTTTTATGGCTGCTAGCAAGCTGCCCAAAGACACCCCCGAACAGCAGGCCACCCGAGAAAAGGCGCTGCAACAAGCCACGCTCGGCGCCATCCAAGTGCCCCTCGCGGTGGCCCAACGTGCTTCACGGTTGCTGGAACTGGCCCTGCAAGCCGCCCGCCTGGGCAACTTAAATGCCATCTCCGATGCTGCCAGCGGCGCAGCCCTGGCCCGGGCCGCGCTGACCGGGGCCGGCCTGAACGTGCGCATCAACTGCCTCAATCTGGGCGATCAAGCCGCCTGCCAGGACTATCTGGAAGAAGTTCGCAGGTTGGACACGCGCGCCATCGAAATCGAAACCGAATTACGCCAGGTGCTCGTTGAGCGCGGCGGATTAACTTTTTAAGAGGGTACCTACTTGTCACGTCATCGTTTTGTTTTCTCCTTATTCATTCTCATTGCGATACTAATTTCTGCGGGCTGCCAACCCACCGCCACACCCCGCCCTCCCACAGCTATACCTACAGCTACTTCGACACCGCAACCCACCGCCACGGCCGAGCCAACCTCCACGCCGCTGCCGCCTTCCGTCTGGCTGCCCGAAGGCCTTCCCACCGGCGTGCTGGATGTCGACGCTCTCCCTGAAGGCTGGGTTGTTGCCAGTTCGGCAGACCAGGCCGATGTGCGTCTTGAGGTGAACGGTAGCCTGATGGTTCATCGCCGGATTTACGCCCTGGTTGCGCCCTTTCCCACCGTCAACGATGAGTTTGCTATGTTGGAGCTAAAGGAGATGTGGCGGCGGGGCAAACGACCTTATGGCAGCATGGAAACCCTGGTGATTGATCCCGCCGACGCGGTTTGGTTCACCGAGATATGGGGCGAGCCTTCCGGGTTGGTGGAAACCACTCCTGCCGACAAGTTGTTGGATCTGTGCTGGGAACAAGCCAAAACATGGGCCATCATCCCGTTTGAGGATATTCAGCCGCGCTGGAAGGTGATCACCCTGGACGGGCAGAATCCGCTGCACAAAGACTTCGACGCCCAGG
>JAEXTI010000100.1 GCA_023406965.1 Chloroflexota bacterium | reverse complement strand
CGCGCACTCCTGCGCTGGGCGAGCGCATGGGGGCGAAGATCTATAAGCGCTACCGGACGTACAAAATCAAGGTGTGAAATACGCCGCGACCAGTGCCCCGGCTTCTTTCCAGAAAGTTTGTGGGTTGACGCTTAACAGCCCGGCAATTTCTTCTTCCAGGATTTTGGCACGGGCAGGGTAGGCGGACCAATCCGAGAAGAAAGCCGGCTGTGTTTCTAGCAGGTAACGGGTGAGCCAGTAGCCGCGGATGAAGGGGATAGTCACGGCGGGGTAGGTTTTGAGTTTATCCTCGTCGGCCAGGGCCGAGCGGGTCTCTGGTTTGACCGTGTCCAATCCCAGCAGGCGGTCGGCGGTGAGCATGGCCATGCCTTCACTCATCCACGCGGGCAGGCGCAAGGGCAGGGTGTGGGCATGGGTCAACTCGTGAGCCGTGATGCCGGCGATTTTGTTCTCGATGGGATCAATCTTGTTAAAAATTGTTTCCCCGATGCTGCGGTCGGCGGCTTCTAGCAGGCGGGCCGGTTTGACCCCTACCACTGTGCGCCTTCCGGCACGGAACGTCCAGCCGCCGGCGATGGCCCAGGTGCGCTGAACACGACCTGCCCAGAGAGGAATGGTGGCTGCGTAGAGAATTTTGAGGGGCCAGGGGAAGGATTGGAAGATGAACGAGAACCAACCAGTCATCACGTGCACGCGGCAGTCTTGCGGGGGGCGCAGGCCCCACATCCGGGGGATAAGTTCTATGCTGCGCGAGCAGGCCGGGGCGATGATCTCGGCGGCGGCCTGCTCTTCGGGCGCATAGAATAACGTCAGTCCGGCGATTTGCCTTGATTGCATGTTTATTCGGAAATCTCCTTATCCAGGCGGCGTTTGCCAAAGTAGGCGATCAGCCAGTAGGCGCCGACAACAATGGCCGGGCCGACCAGGGCGGGAAGGATGGTGTTGGTCCAATTTTGGGCGGTGGGCAGTCCGTGGATGAGCGCGGAGGGGATGGCAATGACCAGCACCAGCGCAACATAAATGCCTAGAAGCGCTCCCCAGGAGATCACTGGTAGGATCCCAGCGGTATACAGACGGGCAGCCCAGTAGACGAGGATGGAACCGAGGAGAATGAAGCTGAAGGTCTGATAATATTCTACATCCAGATTGCGGATGTAGCGCAAGTAGAAGATCGTGCCCCCCAGAACCAGATGGGTGAGCATTAAGACATGGAAGGAAATTTGACCGTTGAGACGCTGTGCGCGTTCATCGAGGATGGGTTGCTTTTTCATACTTGAGAGCCTTTCTTGATCCAGAACAATTCATCCAGGCCTTTGCCGGTAATCTGGGAAATAGACAGGCAAAGCTTGAGGGTGGGGTTATACTTTCCGGCTTCGATCAAGCCGATGGTTTGCCGGGTGACCCCGGCCAGGTTGGCCAGCTCTTCCTGAGTGAGGCCTTTCTCGACACGGGCCAGTTTGACGCGGTTTTCAAATTCGATCTCTTCCATAAGCGGTATCCTTTGTTGATCGTATTATACATTATAATTTGCAAAATGTCAATAATATATTGCATTATGGTGGTTATATGTTGCGTTAACAGAGAGGAAAGAAAGATGCGTCCGCGAATGCCGCTAATTTCCGCGAATAGAAGAATATGGGGTACACTTTGAACGGCTGACGGCTTTTTTCCATAGGAGATTTCACCATGACCTTTGAAGCGTTGTACCAGGCGGCGAAAGCCGTGTTGAACCCGCGCAAGCTGTCGAAAGATGCAGACGCGGGCGGAGTGGGCGCGGCGATCCTTGCGGAGAGCGGCAAAGTGTATACGGGGGTGTGCATCGACACGGCCTGCTCGATGGGTTTTTGCGCCGAACATGCCGCGGCGGCGGCGATGATCACGGCAGGAGAAAACCGGGTGCTGATGATGGTGGCGGTGGGCTGGGACGGCAACATTATGCCGCCGTGCGGGCGCTGCCGCGAGTTCATCAGCCAGTTGCACGATGAGAACCTGGACGCGCAGGTGCTGGTGGCGGAGGGCAAGGTGGTGACCCTACGCGAACTGCTGCCTTACGATTGGCGCAGTTAGGGAGGCGGCGATGATCCCTGTTCCGTCAGAGGTGTTGGAGGCGTTTGCGCCGTTTTACGGCACGACCGCTGCCCGGTTGATGTATTTTGCCGCCGGAAAGGAATTTTCTGACGGCATCGTCTACGCGTACCCACATGGAAGCCAGGGCAGGTTGTTGAAGCTGATGGTCATTCCACTGGCCGAGAAGCAGCGTGGGTTGTTTCACCTGGATGAACGGCTGCGCTTTGTGCGCTACCTGGGCGAAAACGGGGCGCCGATTGTGTTTCCCGAGTTTTCGCTGGACGGCAAGCTCTATGAGACGGTTGAATGGGAAGGGAACGTTTGGGTTGGTTATTGCATGGAATTTGTGACCGGCAAGACCCCGAACAGCAAGCTGTGGGAGCCGGGTTTATTCCGCCGTTGGGGGGCAACCATTGGACAACTGCACCGGCTCGCACAGGCGTATCCAACCTGGGAGGCTTCAATTGAGCCGGAGAGCGGGCAGCCGGTGCTGACGTGGCGCGATGAATGGGAAAGCTTCATCGGCATGATCCCGGATGAGGGCGCGAAGAACAAATGGCTGGAGCTTGGTGAGCAGCTCAAAGCGCTGCCAGTGAGTCGGGACTCGTTTGGTTTCATCCACAACGACCCACACATCTGGAATTTGCTGGCAGAGGGTGAGCGGATCACCTTGCTGGATTTTGATGTGGCGAACCACCATTGGTTCATCAACGACGTTGCCATTGCCATGCAAAGCGTGTTGTTCGATCATAGCGGCGGCATAGACCGCCCGGTGAAAGATAATGCCCGCCTGTTGGCGTTTTTGCGCTGCTTCAAAGAGGGCTATGAGCAAGAGAACACTTTGGCGGTAGAGTGGTGGGAGCGGCTGGACCTGTTCATCGCTTACCGGCGCATTCTGTTGTTCACGGTGATGAACGGATGGATCAGTTCCAGGCCGAGTTGGCTGCGTTCGTGGAAGAAGATGATTTCCACCCAACCCGAAGTAGTGGGCAAACAGGCTCGGATTCTGTAGCGGCGAGGCGGCTGGTAGCCTCGCCCAGGATGACAGGGCGCAATCGGGCGGGTCTGCCGGGTGGAATACCAGGGCGAGCCCGCTGAGAGTTTAGAAGATCGTGGGCGAGAGCCTGCATTAAAGACCCGCCCCTACCGGATGCGTTGCCCTTTCCGTAGTGGCGGGTCTTTAATGCGGGGGCGGGTTGAGGGTTCATCAAGATGGTTGCGGGTTGCGCGTGCTAACTTGGCCGAAAGACCCGCCGGGTGAGGCAATCAAGCCTGGCGCAAATGGGCGGGTCTGCCAGGTGGATGAATGAGATGAGCCCGCGGCGGCGTCCGAAGATGGCAGTTTAGAGCCAGCGTTATAGACCCGCCTCTACCAATACGGCGTTAAATCGCCTCGCCCTTGAACTGGCTCATGTATAGTTGATGGTAGAAACCGCGCTGATCGAGCAGCGATTGGTGCGTGCCGCGCTCGACGATTTCACCGTTTTTGATCACCAGCAACTGGTCGGCGTCGCGGATGGTGCTCAAACGGTGGGCAATGACGAAGCTGGTGCGGCCTTCCATCAGGCGCAGCAGGGACTGCTGGATGCGCGCCTCGGTGCGTGTATCGACGCTGCTGGTGGCCTCATCCAGGATGAGGATGTCGGGGTCGGCCAGGATGGCGCGGCTGATGGCCAGCAGCTGCCTTTGGCCCTGGCTGAGGTTACCCGCCCGCTCGGAGAGGATGGTCTGGTACCCATCGGGTAGCTGGGTGATGAAGTGGTCGGCGTCGGCCAGCCGGGCAGCCTCCATACACTCCTCGTCGGTGGCGTCCAGGCGGCCATAGCGGATATTTTCCATGACCGAGGCGCCAAACAGGTAGGTATCCTGAAGCACCAGTCCCAGACGGCGGCGCAGGTCGGCCTTGGGGATTTGGCGGATGTTCTGCTCGTCAATAGTGATTTGGCCGGAGTCGATCTCGTAGAAGCGGGTGAGCAGGTTGATGAGGGTGGTTTTGCCCGCGCCAGTGGGTCCCACCAAGGCCACGGTTTGGCCCGGCTGCGCCTCCAGGGTCATGTTCTTGATCACGGGCGAACCGGGAACGTAGCTGAAATCGACGCTGTCGAAGCGCACGTGCCCGCGCAGGTTTCCGGCGTGGACGGCTTGGCTGGGCTGGTCGATCTCGGCGGGGGTGTCGATGATTTCGAAGACGCGCTCGGCGCCGGCCAAAGCGGCCTGGATGGCGTTGTACATGTTGGACAACTGGCGCAGGGGGTTGATGAAGTTGCGCCCGTAGCTAATGAAGGTGGCGATGGTGCCCACGGTGACGAGGCCCTGTAATGCCAAC
>JAEXTI010000083.1 GCA_023406965.1 Chloroflexota bacterium | reverse complement strand
TCAGCGCGCGCACTTCCTGCAGCACTTTGAAGTTTTCATCCACACTGCGTCCACAGTTGATGCCCACAGCCGCCACGCCCATTTCAGCAAACACCTGCACCATCTGGGCGGGTTTGACTCCCATCATTGTGCGGATACCGCGGTCATAGCTAAATGAAACCACCACCGGTAAATCGGTGGCAAAGCGCACCCCGCGCAGCGCCGCCCTGGCTTCGATTAGATCGAACTGCGTTTCGATCACCAGCATATCTACCCCATTTTCTGCGAGCATATGCGCCTGAGCCGCGTATTCGGCTTGAGCGTCGGCTTCTGGCAACGATCCCAAAGGCTCGACCATTTCGCCTAGAGGCCCCAGCGACCCTCCCACCATCACACCGGCAGTCTCCGCTGCCTGGCGCGCCAGTGCCACCGCCCGGCGGTTAGTTTCCTCGAAACGCTCCGCCAATCCGGCATGGCCCAGATGAATACGGCTGCTGCCAAAAGTGTTCGTCAGGATCAAGTCGGAGCCTGCTTCCACGAAGTCACGATGCAGGGCCAGCACCGCCTCGGGGTTATCCATCACCCAAAAATCGGAGGGGGTGCCCACCGGCAGCCCGCGAGATTGTAGATTCGTCCCGGTGGCGCCGTCTAACACCAGGGGTTTTCCAGTAGCCAAGCGTTCAAGAAAGAGGGATTTCGCCATCGCCATCTCCGTCAAAAAAGTTTATCGTGTAAAAAGGGGTATTCAGAAAGTATACCAGATGAGGCGAATTTTAATTTCGATAAACAGCTCCCTACCTTAACATCTTCGTAGTACGGGAATCCCTTCCCGCGATCTGGATAAGAAAAGAGGCCGGATTTGGAAACCCGGCCTCCGGCTTATGCCCTAGAAATTCACCACCGGCAGCCGCTCGCGAATCGTCGCGATGGCCTCCTCGGGATAATCGTAATTTTCCAATTGACCCGAGGTGTACTTGTTGTACGAGAACAGATCGAAATGCCCATGTCCCGACAGGTTGAACAAAATCACCTTCTTCTCGCCGGTTTCCTTGGCCTTCAAGGCTTCGTCAATCGCGGCGCGGATGGCGTGCGACGACTCCGGCGCGGGCAGAATACCTTCGTTCCGCGCAAAGAGCTGCGCCGCCTCGAACACCTCCAGCTGCCCCACCGCGGTCGCTTCGATCAAGCCCGCATCATAGAGCGAGCAAAGCGTCGGCGCCATACCGTGGTAGCGCAAGCCCCCGGCATGGATCGCCGCCGGGATAAAATCGTGCCCCAGCGTGTGCATCTTGACGATGGGAGCCATCTTGGCTGTGTCGCCATAATCAAAGGCGTAGATGCCCCGAGTCAGCGAAGGCGTCGCCGTCGGCTCCACCGCCAGCAGCCGCGTGCGCTGCCCATTCTTCAGGTTCTCACGCAGGAAGGGCATGGCAATCCCGGCAAAGTTCGAGCCACCGCCCACGCAGCCAATGACCACGTCCGGGTACTCGCCAGCCAGGTCCATCTGCTTGAGCGATTCCTCGCCGATCACACTCTGGTGCAGCAGCACATGATGAAGTACGGAGCCCAATGAATAATGCTTCTTTCCGCCGGAAGTAGCCGCCACTTCCACTGCTTCCGAGATGGCGATACCCAGCGAGCCGGGGCTGTCAGGGTGCTCCGCCAGAATCGAACGCCCGGAGTTGGTCAGATTGGTGGGGCTGGCGAACACTTGCGCGCCAAAGGTTTCCATCATGAAGCGCCGGTAAGGCTTTTGGTCGTACGATACACGCACCATGTAAACTTCCAGTGCCAGGTCGTAGAACCCGCAAGCCATCGAAAGCGCCGAGCCCCACTGCCCTGCTCCGGTCTCGGTGGTCAGGGCGTGCGTGCCTGAAACTTTGTTATAGAACGCTTGCGGAATGGCGGTGTTGGCTTTATGGCTGCCGACCGGCGACGCGCCTTCATACTTGTAGTAAATATGCGCGGGGGTACCCAACGCTTTCTCCAGCCGCCGGGCGCGCAGCAGCGGCGTAGGCCGGTACAGCTTGTAGGCCTCCATGACCTCTTCCGGAATCTGGATATACCGTTCCGAGCTGATCTCCTGCATGATCAACTCCATCGGGAATAGCACCGACAGAAAATCCGGGGTTACTGGCTCTTTGGTCGCCGGGTTCAACACCGGCGCCGGGGGAATGTTGCTGTCAGCGTTGATGTTGTACCAGAACTTCGGAATATCGGACTCACCTAACTCGAAACGAATTCTCTCAGACATGGCTTCCTCCTTGGAATGATTGCGCCTTCGGCTTTTTGCCTCCGGCAGGTTGGATAAAAACGTTCCGTTCTCTCCGCTCACCGCGGTTAGACTTCACAACTGCCTAGATTGCCAGCGGGGCCAGCCCTAAAACCTCACCCGCCCTTAGGCCCATGCGCTCCTGCACCTGCTCTAACGTCTCTTGTGAAATGGCCCTGGCCCGTGCCGTTCCCTCACGCAGAATTTCAATCACCCGCCCAGGTTGGGCGGCGATTTCCGCGCGTCGCTCGCGTAGGGGAGCCAGATTTGCATTCAGCGCCGCCGCCAGCCGTCGCTTCACTTCCACATCGCCCACCTTGCCCAGCACGTAGCGCTCCTTCAACTCCTCCACCTCGGCCCCGTTGGCATTGAACAGGTCATGGTAGACAAACACCGGGTTGCCCTCAATGTGCCCTGGGTCGGTGGGGTGGATGCGGGTCGGGTCGGTGTACATGCTCATCACCTTTTGGGTGGTCTCCTCGGCGCTGTCGCGGATGAAAATCGCATTGCCATACGAAGTGTGCATGGTGCGGTTGTCGATTCCGGGCAAGCGCGGCATAACCGATAGCATCCCCTCCGGCTCTGGAAAGGTCGGCCCGTAAAGCTGGTTGAAGCGGCGCGCCACCTCGCGGCACAATTCGATGTGCGGAAGTTGATCCTCGCCTACCGGCACCCGGTTGGCTTTATATGCCAGGATGTCGGCAGTTTGCAGCACCGGGTAGGCCAGCAGCCCAGTTGAGGGTTGCAGGTTGAGCTGTTGGGTTTGCTCTTTATAGGTCGGCACCCGCTCGAGGCGCGAAACCGTCACCAGGTTGTTGAGCAGCACCGCCAGTTGGGCGTGGGCAGGTAGCGCTGACTGCAGCGCGATGCACGCGCGCTGCGGGTCGATCCCCGCCGCCAGCCAGTCGAAGACAATCTCCAGCGTGTTGGCTCGCACCTGATCGGGGTGGGCAAAGTCGGTGGTCAGAACGTGTAAATCCGCCACCAGGAATACGCAGGCATGACTGTTCTGGAGGGCGACCCAATTGGTCAGCGTACCCACCAGATGCCCAATGTGGCGTGGTCCGGTGGGGCGATGCCCGGTTAGAACAATGGGTTTTGTGTTCATTTTTACCTCCAGTGCATTAAACAAAAAACGCGTTCCATCCCTCCTGGGACGAACGCGTAGTCCGTGGTGCCACCCAACTTAGGCCGCTTAACAAAAAATCCTGTTGTGATGCACAACAGGTCCAAGCCAGCCTCACTCTTTCGGGTACGGCGGTCAACCCGCGATACCCTTTACCCTGATAACGGTGGCAACTCCGGCGCGGGCTACTGGGTCTTACGACCGTTCTCCCTGCAACTCCAAGGTCCATTCAGCGCTGCGGTTCGGGCAGGTTTTCACCTTTCACCTGCTCTCTGTACCGTCTATGCGGCGCCTACTCGCCCTCTTCAACGTCTTTTAATGCTCAATTTTCAATGATTATAAGAGGATTCCTACCCTTGTCAAGAGTTTTCGGCCAACCATTGTCTGATCAACTCAGCGTGTTCCTCCTCATGCCCCCAGGTGTCTTGCGCGACCCACTGCCACAAGGGCTTCTTTCCTAACGCCGGGTGCAGGGTGGCGCGATTCAACTCCTCATCGCTGAACTCCTTCACCCGCCGCAGAATCTGCCGGTGCAGGCCTTCTGAATCAGCCCAGGCCAGCTCCCACGCTCGGTCTTTTCCCTGCTCGTGCCAGCGGCGATTGTTCTCCTGCACTTCCTCTTCGCTGTTCACCGTCTTGACCGGTCCGCCCTGGCGCACATTGAACAGCATCGTCACCAGGTGCGCCTGCCAGTAGTTCATGTGTACCAGAACATCTTTCAACGTCCATTCCCCGCAAGCGCCGGGTTCATCCCGGCGCTCAACGGGAATGGATTCGAGTAATTCTACCCAGACCTTGCGGCCCGCTTCTACCTTACTCAATACTTCGGTTAATTTCATCCACTGCCTCGATTTCCGGCTGAACGACCGCGGCCTGCTTGCCCAACTGCGGCTTGAAGATCGCCAGGCTTTCCAACAGCTTCGCCGAACCGCGCGTGCGCTTCACCCACAGGATGGTCAGCCAGCAGCCCAGAGCAATGGCCAGCAGGCCTATCACGCCCGCCTCGGGGCCAAACGCACCGCCGGTCATCCAATCCGGGCCGCCCTGTTCAATGCCAATAAAGGTTGCGCCCGCTTGCGTTCCACTCACTGGGAAGCCAAACACGTTGCCCTGGAAGAAGTTCCAGGTGATGTGCAACCCGATGGGAATGGCCAATTCGCCGGTCAGGACGAAGCCCAGCCCCAGGAACAGACCCGCCACAATCAGGTTAATCGTGCTAATGGCAGAGGTGTTCGGGTTGCCCAAATGCAGGAGACCAAACACCGACGAGGACAGGATGTAGCCGATCAACAGGGCTACCTTGGGGCCAATGGATTTCCAGTTGAAACCCTCAGCCAGGTTGCGCAGTTGGTACCCGCGTGAGAAAAGTTCTTCTTGAATACCCACAATGATGAACTGCAGCATGGCCAAGCCAATTCCCGCCGCAAACGGCAGGGTGTTACCCGCCTTAATGACATCGGTCACTTTCACCCAACCCAAGGCCAGTTCCACCAGGAAGATGAACACCATGCACACCGCGCCCAGGCCCAGGCCAAAGCCGAAATCGGCCCACCACCGCTTGTTCATGTGGAAGCCAAAATCGCTGAACTTGCGCCGGTCCAGCAGCCGGCCCGCCACCAGGATGCCCAGCACCATCCCGACCCCTTGAAAGACCATTGTAAACACCCGCACAATGGGCTCGTAATTCAATTCTTGAGCTTTCACCATAAAATCCGGTTGACTCACATCTGGAATTTGCCCACCGGTCGCCATATACACGCCAATACCAATCACGGCCCCCACTACTGAAATAATCCCCACTACCACAGCTAAAACCACCAGTGAAAGAACCAATCGCCAGAACATCCTCAAACGCCGTTCTTCACTGTTCCAAAAAATATTGCTCATATCATCCCTCCCTAGGATTCGTTGATTCTGGCAAAGAATTGCTCTTCAATCCCCTGCCAGGTTTCTTCTACATTGACAGCCAAATATTCACCCAATAAAGGCGCTGCCGCGCGAATATCTTCCGCGATGCGCTGGGCAACCCGCCGGATGGAGAAATGAGCGTTTCCCGCCGAACGCAGCCCTACCAGATGCATAGCCCCGCGCAAGTTCATCGAAAGCAGCACCCGTCGATTATACCCATTGGGAACCACATAAGAGGCCACATCCGGATGGAATGCAGCCAGCTTGCGATAAGCAACATCCGCGCTTTCCATGGCCCGGCGGTAAGCGTCCTGAACCCCCGCCTCGACGATAGCCTTGGGCAGCGCGTACCCCAACAGGGTGCTCAATGGCTGGGGCGTCTGCGTCATCATGCGGTGGCGCTTGAGTTCAAAATACGCGCCTTGATCCAGCGTCACATCGAAAGTAAAGCTCGCGTACTCCATCTCACGCAGGGGCATGTCATGCTTCCCCCGCTCCGCAAAAATCGCTTCCGCCAACTGCCTGCGGCCTTCAGGCCCGGCGTTGCGCACAGTTTGCAGCGCCCGCTCAAAGCTGAATGCGCCAAAGCGGTACAGTGCCGCCGCCAGCACTTTCTCTTCCCCGCTGGGGTCATGATCCACCAGCCGGCACCAATCGCCTTCTTCGGCGGGCTCCCACTTCACCGCACCGGCGGCAGCGCCCAACCGTTCGGCGGCTGCCTCCCAATAAGGCACCCGCTCCACGTATTTGATCAACGTAGGCAGCCGTGCCTCCGATACCTTCTTCATCTCCTCGCCCATCTGGCGCACTTCCTCCAGCGGGTGCGAGAGCATCTTTCGCAAGGCGTGTTCCAATGTCCGGGCATTCACCGTGACGCCCACATTCGCCAGCGAAGCTGCCGGGAGCAAGAAGCGGCACACATCCACATAATCCGAACGCACTCGCCGGTCAAAAGCCGCGTCGCTCTCGCCCTCGCGCTGCGGGTTCTGACGCGCGATCACATCGCGCACCGGGCGCAAAATTTCGTGGTATGTCGCAAACAGCATCCGGCAAGTGTCCACATACAGGTCGCGCAGGGCGTGCCCTTCCAATTCTCGCGGCACATAATAATCTTCCGGCCCCCACTTCTGATAACGCGTCGACTTCTCGGTATAAGATG
This sequence comes from Chloroflexota bacterium, assembly GCA_023406965.1. Next base: position 2,612 of record JAEXTI010000083.1, on the reverse strand, counting down.
CCAGCCGGTTCGACTCAAGCGATTCAACGGCCAACCGTGAAACGTTTTCAACAGCAATATGCAGTACGGCATGTTCCGCTACCGAAGCGTGCCCGTACCCCACCACCCATTTCTCGTGGAACTCCGAACTCTTTTCCGCGTTCAGCTCCGCCGCGATCTTCAGGAAACTTTCTGGCGAGCGAGAAGTCTTGGCAAACGCCACCGCGATGGTCTCGGGCGGATAATCCTGCGGATCCAGTAAATAAACCTGCCGCTCAGCGCTCATCAGCCAGTACCTCCCGTGCTTTCTTGCGATCTCGCTCGATTTGATCCAACAAATCCTGGACCGATGCAAAGCGTTGTTCGGGGCGGATGAACGCCACAAACTCTACTCGCAGTTCCTTACCATACAGGTCGCGGTCTATGTCTAACAACAGCGCTTCAATGCGCGGGCGTGTAGGTTCGTTGATGAAGGTAGGGCGCAAGCCGATGTTGGTCACCGCCGGAAAACGCTGACCCTCCAAAATGGCCCAGGTGGCATATACGCCGTTGCCGGGAATGACCATCTCGGCCGGCGCATCTACGTTGGCGGTCGGAATGCCAATGCTCCGCCCGCGCCCGTCGCCATGCACCACTGGCCCGCTCACCCCATAAAACCGCCCCAGCAGTTCGGCGGCAGTAGTCACCTTGCCTTCGCGCAGCAGCGAGCGCACCAGGCTGGAAGAGACTGGCACATCATCCGTGTTCACAGGCGAGATGACTTTCATCTCGTAGCCCATCTCTTCTCCCAGGGCGCGCAAATAGGGGATATCACCTTCGCGCCCTCTTCCTAACGCAAAGTCGTATCCCACCCATAACTGCTTCAACCCCAAGGATTCTTTGAGCAAGCCCATAAACTGCGCCGCGCTCAATGCCGCCAGGTCGCGGTCAAACCGCAATGTCACCACCGCGTCAATGCCCAACTGGCCCAGCAGTTGCGCCCGCTCATCCACCCCCGTCAGCGCGTATCCCTCGGTGATCCCGCGCAGCATAATCCCCGGCGGCGGCGTAAAGGTGACCACCACGGCAGGAGCCCCGACTTTGTGGGCTCCGTTAACCATCGATCGCAGAATCGCACGGTGCCCAAGATGGACGCCGTCGAACGTGCCGATCGTCACATATGCGTCTGTTAGTCGAAGTTCATCCAGTGAGTGAGTATGGAGCATTGTGGACAATCCAAAATTCGCCTAATTGTCCATTGGCTCAGGATTGGAAGAAAACTTTCTTCGGCTGCCACTCGTGGGTCTGTGGATCATGCACCAGCAGCGCCACCAACTCGCCCATCTCGCTCACGCCGCAAGCCTGTTCCGGGCTGCCCTCTTCCGCCGGAATGCGATGTCCGTGGCGGATGGCTTCCACCTGCTCATGGGTTAGTTCCAGCGAAGGCCAGTCCGAAAGTGCTTCCGCCGCCGGGATGAGGTGCTGATACCAGGTGCCGGTTTCAAAGGCCTCGCGCAGCTTGCGCAGGGGCACGGCATCCCGCAATGTGAAGCGCCCGCTTTTGGTCCGGCGAAGCCCCACCAGGTGCGCGCCGCAGCCCAGCTTGTTGCCCAGGTCATGGGCCAGCGAGCGCACGTACGTGCCCGATGAACAGTACACATCGATCACTGCTTCGGGCGGAGCCCATTCCAGCAGTTCCAGGCTGTAGACGTGGATCTTGCGCGGGGCCAGGTCCACTTCCTCGCCCTCTCGGGCCATTTCGTAAGCCTTGCGACCTTGAACTTTAACTGCCGAATAGGGCGGCGGCGTTTGTTCAATTTCGCCCACAAAGGTTTGCAATTCTGTGTCAAATTGCTCTTCAGTAATATGCTCAGTAGGCGCCGAGCTAACCACCCGGCCATCCGCGTCATAGGTATCGGTGCTGGCGCCCAGGCGTAAGACAGCCTGGTAGCGCTTGTCGGAGGCCGAGACGTATTCGCTCAGGCGCACCGCCGGCCCCAGTAAAATCACCAGCACACCCGAAGCGCGCGGATCCAGCGTTCCCGTGTGTCCGGCGCGGCGAATATTGGTGCCTTTGCGGATAATTTGAACCACATCGTGCGAAGTCAGCCCGGTGGGTTTGTCCACCACCAGCACACCGGAAATTGCATTTCGTACATCGATCGGATTGTCATTCATGGTCATGCGTTTCCCTTTCCATTCGTCCCGGCCTGTTGATCCAGGAATTTTCGAGTGGCTTCTAACACGCGATGCTCTACATCCGACAAACTCCCCGGCACTTCCGCCCCCGCCGCGGCAGGATGTCCCCCACCGCCGAATTGCAATGCCAGCACAGAAATATCCAATCCTGGGCGGGCACGCCAGCTCACCTTAATTTTACCGCTCTTCTGCTCATTCAGCACAACGACTACGTCACCATCTACCCCGGAAAGCATATTCACAAGGTCTGCGTCGTCATTACCAGAATAGCCCGCCTCCTGGCGATCTACCTGGCGAAGCGTTGTCCACAGCAGCGAGTCACTGCGCTGCAAGCGCATCAACCCGGCGCCCCAAAAACGGGCCGCCTCAAACGTCTTTTGCACCAACCCCCGGCGATAAGCATCGGGCAGGTTGGCGCCCTTCTCCATCAAATCCGCCGCCAGCCGCAAAGCCGC
>JAEXTI010000419.1 GCA_023406965.1 Chloroflexota bacterium | reverse complement strand
TAGCGGAAGAGATCGTGGTCGTGCTCCACGACGACTGCACATTCATGGGATACGCACGGCTGATCGGGGCCAGTTCCAACGGCAGGCTGCTGTTGGCAAAACTCTCCGCCAACCGCAGATTCGGTGTGTAACTGCCCACTGTGGAAGGGGTGCCGGTGATTGTCACCCCACTCAAGCTCAACCCTGAAGGAATTGTGCCCGAAGCCAAAGATAAAGCATAAGGCGTAGCGCCTCCGGCCGCCTCGAAGGTCAATGAGTAGGGCCGGTTTTGGGGGATATTCGGATCAATTGTTTCCGGTGTCAATGTCAAACGTGGCGCCTGGTTGTATGCGTTATCACCCCAACACGCCAGGTAATTGCCGGCGGAACGCAATGCACAGGTGTGAAGCACGCCCACACCCAGAGAGTTGTGCGAGTTGGATACATCAACTGCCAGGGCCGAGCCGCCCCAACAACGGAGTTGACCAGCGCTTGTCCGGGCGCAGGAGTAATCCGTTCCAGAGCCAACTTCGACGAAATTCGTCCCGATTGGCGGAGTTCCAGCCAGTGTTCCCCAACAAATCAATTCTCCCGTTGTCCGCACGGCGCAGGTGTGGTTTTTGCCCGCGGCCAGTGAAGTGAGAGTCCGTGTAGGTACGTTCAGCTTGTCGCCGCTTGAATCTCCCCAACACACCGCGCGGTTCGTGTCTCTCCGGATGGCGCAAGCGTGCGTCCAGCCCGATGCCACTGCCTTCACTTCCATAGTCGGCTCGTTTGCCAGCGCCGGTTCCATCTCACCCCAACATTGCACATGATAGGAGGTGTCCACCGCGCATACATGATTTAGACCAGAGCTAATATGGATGAACTTCCCCGCCGGAATCGCTCCCGTCACCGCCGGATTATCTCCCCAACAGGCAATGGTCCCGTTAGTCTGCAGCGCGCAAACGTGATAACCGCCCGCGCTAACCATACGCATCGGGGTTGTCTGGATAGGCTGCAAATTGCCCACCACGCCATCATTTGGAATGTACTTCACCACACCCCAGCACTCCACCCTGCCGGCCGAGTCCTGGTAGCAGGTGTGGTAGCGCCCAGACGTCAGGGAAGGGCTGACCGACAATGCCGCCACTGTTCGCCCAACATTCGTGGATGAGTTTATGAAATAGGTGTCTCCCTGATAGACGGCAGAAATGGTTACACCCCCAGCCGCGGTAAAGAAAAGAGGGCAGGTTCCTTGGCTGTTTGAATCTAGAGTCACCGTGCAATTAACGGTGCCCGCGCTCACCAACACCGTCCCGGTAGGTTCGGGTGTGCCCGCCGCGCTTTCACTCACTGTCACCGTCGCCCACACCGGAAAACCTACCATAATTTGCCCGCCCGGACCATCAGAGGCCAGCGAAAGGGTCGTAGTAGTGTTGGCCCGCACAAGGAAACTGGTCGTGCTAATCTCGCCGGCGTTTGCGCCATCCGTGTCCTGGACGGAAATCGTATAGGAAAAATATCCTACTGTCGAAGGCGTTCCAGACAGGGTTGCCGTGCCTGTATCAAACGATAAACCTGGAATATCTCCCGTGGCGCTCCAGGTGTAAGGTTCCACGCCGCCGGTCGCGGTGAATGTGCGCGACCAGGCCTGGCCGACGATTCCTCCTGGAAGGGCGGAAAAATCCGGTGAGATGGTCATCCACGCAGCCAGAACCACTTGAACCGCAGGCAAAAACCAATACCCGGCTGCCAGAACAAGCGCTGCCAGGGTCGCAATTCGTGACGGGATCCATACGGGTCGTTTTCGCAGCATAATTCCACTCCCTCAAGCAGCCGGTAAATATTCCTTTAATGCTCAGCCAGCACCGCCTGGACAGCCACGCGGTAACGGTATTCCCCCGCCTCTTCGTCATAGGTCGCGCAAGTCAGCAGGGTCAAGGTTGACTCATCGCTATGCTCCAGTATCGAAATATCCTGCGGGTCAATCTGCCGGACCGATTGCACCTCATAGGCCACAGCCTGGCCATAGACATGCACCAGCAGGCGATCCCCCACCCGCAGTTGGTCGAGCTTCGCAAACGGCCCCGGCAAACCAGAGCGCAAGTAGTTGTGCGCCACCAGCACCGCGTTTCCCTGCCATGTGGGGAAGGCCGTGCCCTCCAACCAGCCGGCTTGCTCTGCCAACCAGTCCGTATCCCAACTGTCTTCCACTCGCGGCACTCCCACAATTTCGGTGGACAAACCAAGTCGCGGAATTTCCAATTCGATTCCGCTTGCTGCCTGAAGCGTAGGATGGGCTGCCCCTGACGGAGCCGCCGTTATCCGGCCGGCCGGGAAACCTGTGTTGGGCAGCAGCACTTCACCGTTCACGCTGAGTGCAAACACCTCCTCAACGGATAATCCCGCCGGATCGGTGGACCGAACCCGGATGGACAGTCCCTCTCCCGGTGTGAACCCGGCCGCCGTGAATAATCCCGTGTCCGTGATACTGAAGCGGCCGTTGTCGCCACTGCCCGCGCCGGATACCAGGGTGTAGACATGCGTTTCGTCGACATTGGCATCCGTGGTGCTGAAGCTGCCCACGTACATTCCCGCCGAGCGGTAACCCTCTACCGCATTAGCCGACAGGCTGATATCCGTGGGCCGGACATTGACCCGGTGCTGGTAAGGGTCAGACACCGAAGGGTCCAATATCACTGCGCCGTCGGTGCCACCCGCGTATTCAGCGACAATCGTCTGGATGTGCGGCGTCATGAAAACCAGTGCGCACTGTCCCAATGCCACTGTGGCCGTGCAAGATTGGCTCCCGCTGGTCACCGTCACATTCCCGCTTGGACTTCCATCCGGCGAGGTCACCGTGAAGTTGACCATCACGCCCTGAGCCAGCAGAGAGGGACTGGGGTCTGTACTGGTGATCGTCGTGAAGGTGTTGGCGTCGCTCACCCGGTGTGTAACCGGGGCGGAGACACCTTCAGTGTGAGCCACATCGCCCTCATAATACGCGCACAGGGTCACATCTCCCACCGCGGTGAGCGCCAGGGAACAATTCATAGCCCCAGAGCCATCCAATACGCCTGTGCAGGAATCAGCCGCGCTCAAACGATCCGCGGCCAGGCAGGTCGCCGAACTACTGCGAAAAACGGTCACGCTTCCGCCGGGAACTGGGCTGGCCGGCCCTACCGATACCGAAACATCCACGAGCCGGTTCAGGATCGAAGGATTCGGGATGTGAGTCTGGATAGCCACCTGGGGGATGATCTTCGGGACCACCGTCAAGTATTCATCCTCTGAGACCCCCGGCAGGAAGGGTGAACTGCCCATGTACACAGCTTTCAAAGGCACTTCTCCCGTTGCCGTCCAGCTCTGCGTGCAAGATGCCTGCCCGGCGGCATCCAGCGTGAGCGTACACAATAGTGTGGTTCCACTTTCTACGCGCACAACGCCGCTCGGAATTCCCGCTGTCGGGTCTTCAGCCACAACCTGCACGCTCAGCGTCACCGCCTGTTCCACATAAGCCGGGTTGGGCGCAATCGCCGTGAATGTCACCACCGTGGTATAAGGGCCAGTCTGCAACAATGGGAAGGCCGCGGTAGCCTGCGGCAAAACCAACGCAATTAATGCTACCGCAGTCCCGATTACCCCTATCTTTTTCAACATCTTTCCTTGAAGTCGCCGAATGAATCTCACGCTCCCTCCCTATTTCTGCAACACAGGCAGAAAGATGTAGTCAAATGCATCTTTATAGTATATACGCACTATTACATTATCCAGAGCCCACTTTTCTCCCGCCGGTCCGTCCAGATTCAGACCGTAGAAGGTCATGATGAACTTTGCCAAATCGTGCACCTGCGTTGTACATAGGTAGTAGCGCGCATCCAACGTTTCGGGGTCGTCGTCGAAATTTCCAACCTCGGCCGCCAAGGTCCGCGGCGCAAAGCCAACATCCCCATAATCCTTCGGGTAGGATTGGGCGAAACCAGTTCGATTGGAGAATGAAGTCACCAACAGGCGGGTATCATTCATATAGTTGGCCCAAATGTCCGGCCCAATGATCGGGGGCGGGTTGGTTGGGTCTGCCGGGTCAACCAGCGAGTTGCCATCCCACTGCCCCAATACGTACAAATCAAAGCAAGCCGAAGCCCGGTCGTGGGGCGGCATCTCGGGCAGTTGCAAAGTAACCCGTTGGTTATCAAACAAACCCAGTGTGTTCTGCCCTTCGACCGTTGATATCGTGTCTTGCGACCAAAAGCTGTCCGATCCGGCGCTGAAATCCGTTTGATAAATATACTGCTGTAAAACATCCAATTGGCGGAAGGCACGGTTGTTGGCCGGCAAATAGTCCTGTGCGCTGGTAGTGCTATTTCTACTCGTTACGCGCATATCCAGGAATGCCGGGCTGGTAGCTACCGCCGCGCGATTCGTTTGAATGGTAAATACTACCTTCACCACACTGTCAGCCCGCAGGATGCCTTGCACGCAGTTCATAGTCTTCGCATCCAATTTTTCGCAGGTCAAACCAATCGTTGGATCTGCTGAAATGAATTCCAGCCCATCGCTTACCGTGAATCTCAACTCAAGACCCTCTACATCACTCTTACTCCAATTGGCCACGCGTGCATCCACCGGAAACGGTCCCCCAGCCAGCAAAAAGGGTGGCGTGTCCACAATGAATGCTTGAAGTTCACTTAACGACAACGCCGGCCCCACGTGATAAGCGGACTGGGTATTGGCGGTAATAAAAGTCATCTCTATGCCCGGCCCGGCGATAATCTGATTTCCACCTTCGCCCTCAAAAATCGCTACCGGCAGAGCAGTTTCATCCAGATCAGCCGGCCCCAATGCGCTAGCAGCAAAGCTGCCAACCGTCTGAATTCCAAGGAACCAAATTCGCCCAGATCCCACCATGGCCAGCGAGGTGATGGTGGAACTGGCAGTGGGCAGGTCGAAATTGGTAATTTCTCCACTGGTCGGGTCCACTCGCCCAATCTTTTTATACTGCTCGTAGGTGAACCACAAGGCCCCATCCGGCCCAAAAATGATCTGGCTGGGGCGTGAGGGCGGCGTCGGGATCGCATACTCCGTCATCTCTCCCGCGGGGGTCAACTTGCCGATTTTATAGCCGTTCCATTCAGTAAACCAGATATTGCCGTCCAGGTCTGAGGCCAGCCCTAACGGCTTGCTGTTCGCGGTTGGGGTGGCGTATTCCACCACCTCCCCCTCCAGGCTCACCCGCGCCAGGCTGCTGCCGTTGAACTGCGTAACGTACAAGTACCCATCTTGACCGCTGACAATCTGCGAAGGCTGGCTGTTTACCGAGGGTAAGGCGAACTCGGTCAACGCACCGCCGGGTTCCAGGCGGGCAATCTTCCCCGCCCCCTTTTCCGCGATCCACAGGTTCATATCCGGCCCAATCGTAATTCCTCGCGGCTCGGCGGCTGCGTCCCCCAGGGCGTGGGTCACCAGCGTTCCGCTCGAGGGCAGCCATTCAGCCACCTCGCCGCTTCCCGCCAGGCTAAACCAATACTTGCCCTGCGGTCCATACACCAAACCCGCCGGGTAAGAACCCGCTGGGAGCGTGGTTAAGACGGTCACGCTGCCGCTGGGCAACGCCAGTGCTGGGGTCAGGCTGGTTGCCAGCAGGCTCGCCGCCAAAAGCCCGGCGGCGGCCTGCTTCATGATTTGCTTCTTCCAGGGGGCCTTCATTCCCGGCCTCCCAAATCCACGCTCAGGCTGAAAGAATTGGTCGTCCCGTGACCGGCCTTGTCGTACGCCGTCACGTCGATGACGTAATACCCGCTTTGCGGCTTCGTCCCCGGCGCGAAGGCCCACATCGCTGTCCACTGCTCGTCGTAAACCGCCGCTCGCGTGCGATACACTTCCTCCGCCCCACGGCTAATACGGATTTCAACCCGGGCCGTACCGCTGGAGTCGCTCACCTTCCCCTTGATCGGGAAGAACGTGCTGCTGCGGAACTGATTGGCATCCAACTGCGTGGTGAGCAGCTCGATCCGCGGCCCTTCCGCCGCTTCCTCCACAATCACCGCCTCCGTCAGGGCGGGCCATTCCTTCACCCGCTCCCAAAGAACCTGCGGGTCAACAACCTCTGCACTCCCACCGCCAACACCGCCCGCCGAGGTGATCACCGGCAGGAACACGCGGAAGCCCAACTTGGGCGGGAAAAACTTCGCCGAGCAGTTTCCGGCGCTGTCACAGGCATACACGCCTACCTCTTCAAGCAGGTTGGTTTCCGCCTGGCAGGTCCCTTCTAGCCGGAAGGGGATCGTATTGGGAGCCACCCCGGCTGCCAGCACCCATTCACTGTTGTTATAGGTCCGGGTGACCGTCACCGAGGGGCAAACATTGATCAGCACCGATTCTTCGTCCAGGAAGACATCCTCAATCGAGAAGCGGTACTCCCACGTTTCCTCGTCAATGGGCGTCCGGTTAAGTTGAATGCGCGGAGCCAGGCTGTCAACCATGCCGTCCCATTGATTGAGCGTTGCAAAGCCGGTCTTGAAGTGGTTGTTCGTATCCAGACCGCGGGCGCCAAGCTGGTATATGCCTTCCATTCCAGCCGGAACACTTGAATTCCAACTGGTCTCGACACCACTTGCCGCCAGTTGCGCGTTGGCCCATCCCGTCCCAGCTAACGCCGCCACTTCCAGACGCTCCAAAGCGCGGGGGAACACCATGATTTCATCCAAACCGCCCTGGAAGTGATCGCCGATGTTGAACGTTTCGCCCGGATAAGGCGTCTGCCCGGCCAGCGCGGTGGAGGTCTCCACCAGCTCGCCGTTGACGTAGAACGAAACTACCTGCCCGTCAAAAGTCACGGTCACGAAGGACCACTGCCCCACCTGCACGGCAGGCAGGCTGGTTTCGGCATTCAGCCAACCGTACCCGCTGCCAAAACCGGTCTGCAAACGCAAGTCGCCTGTCAGGGTCAGCGACGGATAGCGCCACTCGGGGTTTTCCGTCCGCTGGCTGATCACGTCCATCGCCGCCGCTGTCTCGGGTCGCACCCAGGCCGCCAGGGTATATGCCCCGCGGTTCAGGTTCAGGCTGTACTGCGGCTCGACCATCAGCCAGTCGTTGCCGTCCATTTCCAACCCGTATAGGCCGCCCGAACCGCTTCCTACCTTGTTACGCTTGTCGGCGCTTCCGCCAATCACCTCAGCGTTGTGGAAGTAACCCGACGAATCCGCCAGCACGTCTCCCGGAGCGGCAAAGTTCGCGTCTACCGAGAGATGGAAGACGGTCTGGGAGCCGGTGTACAGCTCGCGCAGGGCCGCTTCATCCAGGGCATAATTAAAGATCTGCAATTCATCCAGGTAACCGTAGAAGCTGCCCACCGGCGCCTGGCCCACAAACATTGCCTCGTAGGTCACCGGCAGGGGGTTGGCCGTGTCACTGGCCACCACCTGTCCATCACGGTAAATAACCCTGGCGCCGGTATTCAGGTCGAAGGAGCAGGCCCACATATGCCATTCCGTATCCACCCAACTTACATCCGTGACCAAGTCCGTGCCGCCAAAACCACACACAAACTGGTTTTGCGCATTGATGCCCACCAGGATGCGCTGGTCCGGCAGCGACAAAGGTCCTTGCCACAAGATCGGGTCATTGTGATTCAACTCGTTCTTTTTGGCCCACACCCCCATCGTGAACGAACGCCCGGCCAAATCCACCTGTGTTCCCAGACGAATGGTTTGGTCATTCCCATTGAAGTACATCGAAGCGTTGTGGTGCCCGACCAAACCTGCCTGTGGGCATTCTGCCCCCGTGCAAGAGCCGGAGATCTGGTAAGGCGAAATATCGATGAAAGTCCGGTTGGGGTCGTCGGGATTTGGATCGCCGTTCTCATCCAACGGAACTTCCGCCTTATCCAGCGGCAGCCACAAGAGCAGCCCATCCGGATACGTGTCGGGTTGCAGGAACGAAGTCGTCCCAACCGGCAGGAAACCCACCTGAGACTGGGCCACATTCACCGCCAGGGCGTTGTTGCCTGAAGGCGTATAGGGCAGTCCGTCGCCGGGGATGTCGCTGACCAACCCGCCAAAGCTGCGGCTGGTTAACATTTCGTCTTCCTCAGGCAGACCTGTGAGATCAATCTGCGCCGCCGGGGCGGTCGCGTCGATGGAGAAACCAACCTGGCTCACCGTCCGGTTGTTGACCCGGTCCGCGGCTTCCACCACCAGCGTGAACTGGCCCGAAGGCTCGCCTTCCGGCATGAGGTAATCCAGCGTCCACAGATAGCCCGGCCCGCTGGGGTCTTTCACCAGCGACGGAATCTGCGTGCCACTGCCAATCACAGCGCCGTCGGCGCTGACAATGCTCACCTGCACCGAGTTCAAATCCAGACCGGAACCGGCTGAACCATCGCCCAGTTCGGGGTCCTGAACGCTGCCGCTCAAGGCCAGCATCCAGGTATTCTTGATTTCCGGATGCAGTTCCGCTGAAAGCAAGGCTCCCTCGACAAAGTTCACCACAATACGTGGGGCCTCTCCATCTGCGTACAATATGTAGGACGGGCTCGTTGTCTGATGCCCCACCCGGTCCACAGCGCGGAAGCTCAAGGTATACGGACCATCTCCCGCCTCTGGCCGCAAGGTCGGGCAGTAATCCTCTCCCGACCGAGAGTCCAGACAAACGGGCGCCGTAGATAGGCTGGGCGTCGCCAGGTTGCGGTGCGCCACGCTCATCTCGACCAGCGCAATACCAGAGGTCAGGTCGCTTGCCGGAGCCACTAATTGAATGTCGCTTTGTTGAATATACGCAAAACTCGGGTCGTATCCCGCCAGAGAAACCAGCGGCGCTTCGGCGTCGATGGTCAAGCG
>JAEXTI010000571.1 GCA_023406965.1 Chloroflexota bacterium | reverse complement strand
GGAGGGAAAGAATTCTGCAAAAGAGAGGGGCTTTCAGCCCCTCTCTTTTGCGAAATCTTCTCCCCTCCCCGCACACGGGCTGAATTTACCGAAATGCATTTCTAGCGGGGAGGGGAGGGGGTGGGGCCACGAGCTCGAAAATTCTAAGGTGACATTGTCAAAGCAGTTATCAAAACGCTCTTGTGCGGGCCTTTAGAAAATGGCCAAAGGGAAATTCCATGTTTCGGTTATTTTTCTCACCAATTCCTAACACTCCACTTGCCCTCTATTAACGCCTGTGCTAAACTCAATACATGGCTACTCCCGAAGAGAAAATGCGCGAAGAGGCAATCGCAGCGGTCGAAGCGGGCGATCGTAACCGCGCGCGCGATTTGTATACCCGGTTGTTGAAGATCAACCAGTCCAATCCGGATTACTGGCTGTGGATGAGCGCCCTGGTGGACACCAACAAAGAGCGCATTTTCTGCCTGACCGAAGTGCTGCGCAGGGACCCAGAAAACGCCTCGGCGCGCCGCGGGCTGGTGGTGCTGGGACAAATTCCGCCTTCAGAGAACCCTGTGGTACCCATGAAGGTGCAAAAACGGAACTGGCAAACCGCTGCTACCAACGAACCTGACGCCAAAGCCATGCGCCAGAAAACCATCATGACCATTGGAATCTCTGTGGGTGTGGTGGCGCTGCTGGTGGGGGCTGCCTTTGGCCTGACCAAACTGCTGGGTGATCAAAAACCCGCCCCGACCTATGACTTCGCGGCTTTCATGCCCACGGCGCCTACCCCCACCATGCTGGCAACGCCTTCGGCAGTGGTGCGCTCGCCCACCCCCACCATCGTCGGCGTGACCCCCTTATGGATGCTATTAGAAGCTACGTACACGCCCACGCCGCTGTACGTGAATACGCCGCACGCGGCCAGCGAGGCTTACAAAATTGGCCTGAGAGCTTTGGATCGTAAAGATTACAGCGGATTCTACGAGTATATGATCCAGGCAGCTACGGCGCAGCCCGGCTCGGTAGATATCGTTTATTACATGGCTGAGGCCCGCCGCCTGGCCGGGGATTACGACGAAGCCATCGACTTATATACCGATGCCATTCGCATGGACGCTCGATTTGCGCCCAGCTACGTGGGGCGCTCGCGAGCCAGGCTGGCTTTGGACGAAGCAGATATAAAACAGGCTCGCGCCGATTTGGCCGAAGCGATTTCCATCGACCCGTTCCTGCCGGACGCCTACCTGGATTCGATCACCTTTGCCCTGGCGGACGAGGACTACACCGAGGCCGAGGAGTTGCTGGAAAAGGCCGCCGGGCTGTTACCCGATTCGCCGTTAATTCCAATGTACCGCGCACAAATCTACCTGACCGAAGACAAACCCGTCGAAGCCCAAGCCGAAGCCCAGCGGGCCCTGGACCTGGATATGACCCTGCTGCCCGCCTACCGCTTGTTAGGATCCGCCATGCAAGCCAACGGCCAGGTGGCTGAATCGCTGGAGCCCCTGGAAACCTATATCATTTATGAAGAAAACGACAGCGAAGCGCTAAACTTGCTCATTAACGCTTATGAGGTCACCAATCAGACCGACAAAGCTCTGACTGTCTTAACCACTGTGATTGAAAAAGATAAAATTAACTGGCAGGCTTTCTTGCGGCGGGCCGATCTGTATATGACGCTCAAAAAACCGCCGGAAGCGCTGGCTGATTACAAGCAGGCCTTCCGCATCAACCCCTTCTCCTACCGCGCCAGCATGGGCATTGGGCTGGCGTATGTTGCCAACGATCAACCCCGCGATGCTTACATGCAATTTGAGCGCACGCGCGGTATGGCAGACGTCGATGAAGAAAAAGCAGAGCTGCTTTACTGGCTGGCGCGCATGTTGGAAGAGATCAATGAACCAGTGGCAGCCTCGAATCATTGGAAGCAATTGCTGGAACTGCCTGCGGAAGCAGTCGATCCGGAATGGGTAGCCTATGCGAAAGGACGGATCGCTGTGCTGGCGACCGCTACCAAGACCTCCATCCCGCCCACGGTCACCCGCACGCCGCGCCCCACCGCCACCATCACCCAAACCTTCACGCCGTCTTCCACGCGCTTCCCGACCCGGACGCTGGTACCCACTTCCACCCGCGCTCCGTCGCGAACGCCCACCCCCAGCCGCACCCCTTGATCTAGCTCCGTGCGTCCCTACCAGCTTTTTCTGCTCGTCGCTCGCCGTCACCGCCGCCAGGGCAAACTGGTGCGCAGCGCGCAACGCCGCACCCAGCGCCTGGCCGCCGGGACAGCCGCGCTGGTCTTGCTGGCGGGCATGGCTGCGGCCGTCGCGCTGAGCCTCTTGTATGCAACCCTGACCGCCGATCTGCCTTCTCTGTCCAACCTGCCCGATCTACTGGATCCGGAACGTGGATTGTTCTTGCAGCCCACCCGCCTCTATGATCGCACAGGCGAGCACCTCTTGCTGACTTTGGAGAACCCGCAAGTTCCCCGCAGAGCCTTGTATCTCGACCCCGTGCAACCGGATCATTTTTCGCCGGAGTTGACACGGGTGGTGTTGGCTTTGAAAGACCCGCAGTTCTGGTCCAGCCCGGGTTTTGACTGGCGCAAGCTGAGAGACCCCCAACCCGCCACGCTGGCAGAAGAACTGGCCCTGGACTTACTGCTTTCACAGGAACCGCCTTCCACACGACGGGCCTTGCGCATGCGAATTTTGGCCGCACAGATGGTCACCCAATACGGGCGGGCGCGGGTGCTGGAATGGTACTTGAACAGCGCCGCGTTCGGACACCTGGCTTATGGGGCTGAGTCAGCCGCGCAATTGTACCTGGGCCATTCCGCCGAAACACTCACGCTGTCTGAAGCCGTGCTGCTTGTTCCGCTCATCGATACGCCCGCATTAAATCCGCTGGACGCGCCCGTAGCGGCAGAAGAAAACCGCCAGGCCGCCCTGGAAACGCTCTTTTCCCAGGGTGTTATTACTGCCGAGGAATATACCACTGCTCGGGACGCCGCGCCCGGGGTACAGGCTGCAGCGCCGGAAAGCGAACAATTCGCTGCGGCCTTCACCAACCTGGTGATCGAGGACCTGTCGGAACGGTTGGGCCGAGAGCGGCTGGAGCGCGGCGGCTATCGCATCATCACCACCCTGGATTACAACCTGCAAACCCAACTGGCCTGCCTGTCCGCAGAATACCTGCGCCGTCTGACCGGCGAGCAGGCGCAAACCTCAACGGCCTGCCCCGCCGCCGGACTGCTGCCCACACTCAACTTGCCGTTGGATGCGCCTGAAAGCGCCGCCGTGAGCGCAGCCCTACTGGATGAAGACAGCGGCGAGGTGCTGGCGCTACTGGGAGACACCACCCTGGAGGGCGAAACAGCCTA
>JAEXTI010000502.1 GCA_023406965.1 Chloroflexota bacterium | reverse complement strand
CCACGCGCTTGATCATTCTCCGGCGTAACGTGGATGTGGTTGCCAGCCAGGCGCCCATCCGGCCTACCGGTTGGATGGTGGTCGTGGAATCGCCCTTCTTTGTCAGCCTGGGTAGTTACATCCTGGGTGTGGCGTTAGTACTGGTGATCATGCCCATTCTCTCCATCGGCCTGGTGCTGTACTTTGGGCGACACTTGCGGCGCAGTGTGGTTCAACCGCTGGCAGTGCTCAATCAGCGCGTCAACCAGTTGACACGCGGCGATTTCTCGCATTGGATGTCCTTTGCCACCATCTCGACCAGCAGCGTTGAGATTGCCGAGTTGGCCACGAATTTCCAACGCATGCAGATGGCCATTCGCTCTCGCCAGGTAGATTTGCAAGCCAGTGAAACTCGCTTTCGGGAAATGGCCGAGTTATTGCCCGAAATGCTCTTTGAACTGGATAATGAGCGAAAAATCACTTACGCGAATCGCGCTGCGGCGCAGAACTTCGGCTATTCGCCCGAAGAATTTGACCAAGACCTCAGCATGGACAGGCTGGTCGCTGTCGAAGAATCTGGTTTGCTGCGCCAGGCTTTCAACCAGGTGGCTGAGGGCGAGCCACTCATTCACCAAATTTACCGCTTTACTCAGCACGGAGGGGGAACCTTCCCAGGCGAGCTTTCTCTTTCGGCTGTCCGCGACCGCGAGGGAGATCTAACCGGCTTCCGCTGTGTGGTACGCGACCTCACCGACCGGATGCGAGCGGAGGAAAATCTGCGTCGTTCCTTCCAACTGTTTACACAGGGTCCTGTGGTGGTCTTTCGCGTGCAGGCCGGCGGCAAAGAAATGGTCGAGTTCGTTTCTCAAAATGTGACCCAGTTCGGTTACCGCCCCGGCGACTTTCGCAGCCGATCCGATTTCCTGCACCAGGTTGTATATCCGGCTGATGTAGTGCGCGTCCAGCAAGAATCAGAACGCCAGATTGCGGCTGGGGCCAACTTCTACGAGCAGGAATATCGCGTGGCCTGCGCCAATGGCGAGGTGCGCTGGGTATACGACTTTACCAGTGTGTCGCGCGACCCCTACGGCACCCCCACATACCTGGATTGGTATATCCTGGATATCACCGAGCGCAAACATGCCGAAGAGCGGATTTCCTTGCAGATTCAGCGTCTGGGCGCGCTGCAGATGATCGACGCTTCCATTACCGCCAACGCTGATTTGACTTTTACGCTGCAAATCCTGGTCATTCGCCTGATCGAGCTGTTGAACGTCGATGCTGCCCTGGTGCTGCGTTTCAATCCCAAGACGAAGCAGCTCGAATATGCTTTTGGCGACGGCTTCCGTATCGAGGTGCCCACAGGTGTGCGTTTGCGGGTGGGCGAAAGTTATGCGGGCAAGGTGGTCGAAACGCGCCAGCCGGTAAAAGTGGTCTCTTCGCCCGCCGGGCTGGCCGCTCAGCTCAAATATTCATCACTGCTCAAAGAGGGCTTCGTCACGTATTACGGCTTGCCGCTGATCGCCAAAGGCGAGGTGCGCGGTGTGCTTGAAATTTTCCACCGCTCGCGGCTGGAGCATGACCGGGAGTGGATGGACTTCCTCGAAACCCTGGCGGGTCAGGCTGCCATCGCCATTCACAACGCCGAACTGCTCGAGAACCTGCAGCGCTCCAACGATGAGCTTAAGAAAGCTTATAAGGAAACCATCATGGGTTGGGCCCGGGCGTTGGAATTGCGTGACAAAGAAACCGAAAACCATTCCAAACGCGTGGTCGAACTGACCATGCGCCTGGCTCGACGGGTCAATTATCCCGAGGCCGAGCTGGAGAATATGTGGGTGGGCACGCTGTTGCACGATATCGGTAAGATGGCAATCCCCGACCGCATTTTGCAAAAAGACCGCTCGTTGGATGAGAACGAGTGGGAAACCATGCGCGAGCATCCACTGTTGGCCATGCGCATGTTGACCGCGATCGATTACGTCAAGCCGGCTATCGAAATTCCCCTCTACCACCACGAACGTTGGGATGGCAGCGGCTATCCCTACGGACTCAAGGGTGATCAGATTCCCCTTTCGGCGCGCATTTTCGCCGTGGTGGACGTGTGGGATGCGCTCAGTTATGACCGCCCCTACCGCAAAGCCTGGACTCAAGAAATGGTGCGCGATTACTTGCGCGCCCAGGCCGGCAAGCACTTTGACCCCGACCTGGTTGGGCCCTTCCTGGACTTGCTGGATCATGTCGAAGATTTACAGCCGATCATCGTCCTGCCCCCGCAGGCATGATTTGCCAGGAACTATGCCTCGCAAAGTTTTCACCAACCGCTTGACACCTTTCGCGCATCCGGTTAGAATAGGGAGCGCGTAAGACATGCCGAGGTAGCTCAGTCGGTAGAGCACACGACTGAAAATTGTGGTGTCGACAGTTCGATCCTGTCCCTCGGCACACTCCACGCAAAAAGCAAATCATCCCAACACCCAGGGATGATTTGTTCGTTTAACGATCCGCTTTCACCCCCCTAAATGTGGATTTCACCACGCCAATTCTCAATGAACCAGGTTTGCGTGAAAGTCATGTTACAATGCGGGCAATGAACCTCAAAAAACGAACCCTGGTCGCCGGGCTGGTTTTTCTGGCTCTACTGGCATTTGGCGCCTGGCTGGTCTTCTCGCCCAACGAATCCGAGCCCCCCGCTCTGGCCCAGCGTGTATCCTTGTGGGCTTACGGCCACGCGGTCGACTTTGAAAGCTTTAGCGCCGTTCCGGAAGACTGGCTGGAACAAGCTGGGATCGAATTTCAGCCGGAGGATCGGTTGTTATTGAACGGCCAACCCATCGAACCGCAAGAACCCTTGCCTTACACCGCGCACATTTACCTTCAATACCAGCCCGCCGCCACGTTTGAAGTGATAGAAGGTGGCCAAACTCTGACCCTCATCTCCGCTGCTGCCACGCTTGGCGAGGGCTTGTGGCAGGTGGGGCAGGCTGTGCAGCCCGGCGATTACCTCTCTGCCGACCTGAGCGCGGCCTTGCTTTCTGGCCTGAAGGTGGAAATCCGCCGTGCCCGCCCCATCACCATCGAAACGCAGGCCGGGACGCTCTCGGCACGCACCTCTGCCACCACAGTGGGCACGGCCCTGGCCGAGGCCGGGGTAGCATTGCAGGGTCTGGATTACAGCCTGCCTGCCGAAGACCAGCCCCTTCCCGCCGACGGCAAGATCCGCGTGGTGCGCGTCAGCGAGGTCGTTTCATTACAACAAACCACCCTGCCCTTTGAAAGCAGCTATGCCCCCGACCCCAACCTGGAGTTGGATGCCCGCAGTGTTATGATCCCTGGACAGTACGGCGTCAAGGTCAGCCGAGTGCGGGTGCGACTTGAAGATGGGCAAGAGGTGGACCGGCAGACCGAAGCCGAGTGGACAGCCACCCAGCCGGTGAACCAGGTGTTGGGCTATGGCACGCAGGTGGTCGTTAAATCCACTGAAACTCCCGACGGGGTCATCGAATATTATCGCTCTGTGCAAATGTATGCCACCTCCTACTCACCCTGTCGCCTGGGGATTGACGGCTGCTCCACGGCCACATCCAGCGGCGCAAAGTTGACCAAGGGTATTGTGGCCCTGACCCTCGATATGTATCGCGCCCTGCGAGGCTCGCGGCTATACATCCCGGGTTACGGCTTTGCTGTGGTCGCCGATGTGGGTGGCGGAATCCCCGGGCGGCTGTGGATCGACCTGGGCTACAGCGATGACGATTATGTGCGTTGGTCGCAATACGTGACCGTTTACTTCCTCACACCTGCTCCGGCTTACGTGCCACCTCTACTACAATGAACCTGCCTCCGTTGGATATCAACCGTTTGATGCGCGAGTATGGCCTGTATGCCAAAAAAGGCTTGGGCCAGAACTTCCTGTCCGATCCCGGCGTCTTGCAGCGTATTGTCCGCGCCGCAGAACTGCCCGCCGATGCGGCGGTACTGGAGGTTGGCCCCGGCCTGGGCAGCCTGACCCGGTATCTGGCCGCTGCCGCGCGCCAGGTGGTGGCGGTGGAGCTGGACCGCAACTTGATTCCTGTTCTGGAGGATGTGCTGGGCGGTTGTGGAAATGTCTCGATCGTGCAGGGGGATATGCTGGAGATCGACCCGGCCGCTTTGATGGGTGGAGACGGTTACTACGTGGTTGCGAATATCCCCTATTACATCACCTCGGCGCTCATCCGCCATCTGCTCGAGTCATCGGCTCGCCCGCGCCGCCTGGTGCTCACCGTCCAGCGCGAAGTGGCCGAGCGCATCTGCGCCTTGCCCGGTGACCTGAGCCTGCTGGCGTTGAGCGTGCAGGTGTACGGCAACCCCAGCGTTGCCGCTCGCATCCCCGCCGGAGCCTTTTACCCGCCTCCTAAGGTCGATTCGGCTGTGGTGCGTGTCGATGTGCTGCCCGAGCCGCGCGTCCCTGCTGCCCGGCTGGAAGATTTCTTCAAGTTAACCAGGGCTGGGTTTAGTCAAAAGCGTAAAACCTTGCGGAATTCGTTGTCCAGCGGCATGGGCATGCCCCCGGCGGCGGCAGAGGAGCTCTTGCGTCGCGCCGGAATCGACCCGCAGCGCCGCGCCGAAACGCTCAGCATCGAGGAGTGGGCTGTGCTGGTTGAACAGCACAACCGGTGAGCGGGAAGATTATTCAGGCGCAATTAATTTTCGAGCCGGAATATTCCGTGAGATCGGCAGAATTCGGTTTTCTGGGTGGTATGCCTGTGGCTTTTCGACATCCAGAAAACCAATATCCTGGGTGACTTCTAACGTGGTTGTTGGTAAGTCGTAATTTAAAACCAGCAGCTTGCTTGTGTCGGGGATAACGTCGTTTGAATTCCTTGCCAGGGCACCCGCCAGAATGTTGTACCCTGGAAATGGGGGTACGTAGATATCGTCATATTTGTATCCTACTAGTAAATTGGGGCGAGCCGTGCCGTAAAGTGTCCACACAACGCATTCAGCCTCCCAGGGTGATGTAAACAATGGCCGCCGGATTGGGCCTGCCGGCTCTCCAACAGAAATGGTGAAAAAAACTTGTGTTTCGGGCTTAATATCTGGAACCAGTTCTATCAAACGGGTATAAAAGGTTTTGGCTTCTCCCCAGGATTGGCGGTTAGCCTCCTGCACTTGAAGCTGGACTAGCGAGGCTATGAAAAGCAAGGGGAGTGTAGATGCGAGCAATAGTTTATAAGTTATCCTGGCACTTCCCAAATTGGCTGTAAGTGTATGGAGCAAGCCGATGACGAGCAGGGCCGCGCCAAGGTTGGCAAACAGATTGACGCGCGAAAGGTGGGAATAAATGTTCACGGGAAAATTCAGCAAGATAGGGAAATATCCTGCCGTCCATAATATTGCTCCCACGGCAACCTGGGTGAGCGGGGACTTCTTTCCCTGTGTTGCGGGTAAGGTGAGAAATATCACCGCGATTAAAATGACGCCGACCACCAACAATAGGACTATCCACCGACTTTCAGGGGAGAGCCAATCTACATTGCCTGCTGGAAACCTGAATCCGCCGAACAGGGTTTTGACTGTCAGCAGCCATTGAGACACTAATTCTCTCGGTTGAATCTCTAGAGCTGCTAATTTTGTGTCTTGATAGAACAAGGGTTGGAAGAAAAGGCGCCAGATGATGAAAGCAGCAATCCCAGTATAAGAGGCAGCGATAGCAGCAATCTTATTGCGAGTCAGTTGTTTCCGTTTAAGCAAGGCAAGAATGATTGGCCCAACAATGATAATACCAAGCTGGCCCTCGTACATCAACAAACCCAATACAGTTACTGCCAACGACGCGACTACCGCGGCCCAATTGCCATTACGAATAATCCGTAGAATGAGCATGAAGTATACAATACTAAGCAAAAGTGCTGTTCTACCCGCGAGCATGATGAGGTATATGTAAGTGTAATCGTTCGGGTAGACAAGCCACAGAGCTGCGCTCAATAGGCCCAGGCCGGCTGAAGCGTCAAAGCATTCCCGAACAAAGCGGTAAATCATATAAGCCGTTAGCGCCAACACCACCAACTGGGTGAGGTACAAAGCGAATACGAGTTGGTCAATAGACATGAAGTTGTTGTATAACGCGGCAAAAAACAGATGCAGCGGGCGGCGCGAAGTCAACATAAACAAGGATAAGTTTCCCGCATGGGCGTCATATGCAATCTGGCACCAATCATCGTTGTATAGAATAGGTTGGAGGTTTGTGCCGTAATTGATGGCAGTCAGAGCGGCTAGCGATCCAAACACAGCAGCGTTTTCCCACCTGGCTGAAAGATTAATGGATGGGGATAGAAAATTTTTTTTGCGACTCAGGATTTCTATCAGATGGCGGGCCGCCATAATAAGCAATGTGGCGGTGCATAATGCCGCGACCTCAAGCATCACCAGATTGGCAACTCTGTGAAAGATTAGGGATGCATACCGTTTCTTGTAGATTGCAACGCCATCTGGTTCGCTTTGGGACAGATTTAAACGATCGGTTTCCCCCCCGGACTGAACCTCAACAACCCCGCAGTTAGGGCAGGTTTTGAATTGAATTTCAACCATCTGGCCCGGCTTTCCCAACCAGGTCAGGGCACCATCGCCGCCGGGGATATGGGTGATGCGCTGTCCCAGTCCCTCCCAGCGGTCGGTGGGCAAGAATCTTTTGATTTTTTGCAGGCCTTCATTTTCTGTGGTGAACGAAACAATTTCAATTTCGCCATCAAGAGTCAACGGTTGGATCACAACTGTTTGCTTTGGAAGCAACAGATAAGTGTAGGGTATTTTCACCAGATAGAGGCTAATCACCAAATTGAAGATGATTAATAAGCTGCCTATACCGGGGATTAATTTGCGCCAGGGTTGTTGAAGTAAACTGGGGCGATCAAGCCGAAAAATAAGCAAAAGGGCGGTAAGCGTTACCCATAACAGCCCGCTCAATGCCAGCCGTGTCCGGCTGTAGAAGTATGGAGTTTGCAGAATCCATGCGTAGACTGTATACGAGATGATCAAGCTCACAAAGGCAGGAATAAAGGCCTTACGCAGGTAAGTAGAGAAGACGCTGGAAAACTGAAACATATTATTAGGGTTATTCTCCCAGCGTCTGCTCCACCAACATCAACTCGCTCACTAACCGCTCCAGGTCTTGATCTGCGTGCGTGGTATTGCGGTTGATATCGTCCTTCACCAGGACCAGCAACTGATTGAACGTGGTGGCCTGAGCCGCGCCCATCTTTTCCCATTCCGGCACAGAGGTCGCCAGGTGTTTTTCCAACTCGGCCAGGGCCAATTTGGCCGCCGCGGTATCCTTTTTTGCCAGGGCCAGGCGCACATCGGACACCTTGCTCAATCCTTGCCAGACCAGCAATTGCCCTTCCAGCGTTGCGCGCATATCGACGGCCTGGTTGCGCTCGGCTTGCGCGCCGACAAAGGTCAGCGCGGCTTCATCCAGTTCTTGTTGCTTCGCCTTCAAGTCGGCCTGGGCCTGTTCCAGTCCTGCTTTCGTTTCCCGGTAGCGTTTTTCCACCGGTTGGTACAAAGCCAGATAGGTGAGCAGGACGCCCAGGGCAAAGAAACCAACCGTGACCGCCAGCCCGCGCAGAAGAGGCCGGACGACCTTCCCGGTGCGCGTGTTGGGGCTGAAAATGTGCCGGAAGAAGCGCCCGACTGCCGAACCTTTGACCGGGAGAGGTTCGGCGGGTAGTTCGGCGGCTTTGGCGTGTGTTGATCCGGTTTCCTCAACGGTTTCCTGCACAGGTGTTTTTTCTTCCTCGGGTTGCTCCGTAGGTACAATTTCAGATGCCATGATGTTTTCCTCTTAACGGACAGGGGTGGGGG
>JAEXTI010000491.1 GCA_023406965.1 Chloroflexota bacterium | reverse complement strand
ACGACGCTTTGAGCGCCGCTGTTGGAGGGGGAGGCTTGCGCCGCTCGAGATGGCTGCGAGGAATAGGCTCCAGCGGCGAGCAAAATGAATGTCACTACAAGGATTAAGAGGAGGCGATTATCCAGCCAATCGGGACGGGGAACGGAATTCAGAGGACGTTTCATGGAAAGATCACCTCGTTAAGGGACGGTCAACTGTTGGGCAGCTTGTTCGGCTACGAGGGCAGGGTCGGCAGCGTTTTCGATGACCTGGGTGACGGCTTCTTTCAACACGGGGCCCAGGCTGATGAGCAAATCGTTGGAGGGGCGCGCTTCAGCGGTGAGGGCACTTTGCCCGAGGATGGTGCGCATGCCGGGGTCACGCCAGGCTGTGAGGGAGGAGGGCCGGGTGGGAAGAGAGCCGGCGGCCTCGGTCCAGGCGGCCAGGAAGGTGGGATCGCTGAGCCATTCTGCCAGTTGGACCGAATAGGCGCGCCGTTCGGGGAGGGGGTCGGTGACCGCCCAGGACCAGCCGGCAGCCAGGGTGACCGGGTTGGGACCGGAAACCGGAAGCGCCGCGATGGCCCCATCGGGAATACGGTTCTTCAAGTAATAGGAGTTCCAGGTGATGACCGCATTGACCCGGCCTTCCTCAAAGGCAGCCCAGGCCTGCTGTTCGGTTTCAAAATCGGTTAGCCAGGTGGGGAAAATAGCGCTTTGCACGGCCGAGGCGTACATTTGGAGCACCTCGGTGAGAGAACCAGCATCTAAGGCAGGACGGCGCTGGGCATCTTCGACCACGCCGCCGTGGGAGCGATATTGGGCGATGGTCAGCATGGATTGCGAGCTTCCGGCGGCGAAGGCCACGGGCTGACCGAGGCGCATGATGGCTTCCCAGGTGAGGGGCGGCTCGATGACCAGGGCGGGACGGTAGACGATGACCAGGCTGTCGCCGGCAAAAGGCAGCCCAAAGGTGACCCCTTGAACCATAGCGAGCTGGCGGGCATACTCGTACCAATCGGGGTCGTCGATGAGCGTGCTGGCCCCATCTAACGGGTAGACCAGCCCTTTGATGGCGGCGTTTTCCAGGTCGGGGCGGGAGAGGGCTGTGACCCCAGGGAGCGCCAGCGGGGCAGCCGCGGCTGCCGCGGTGAGGGCTTCGAGGGTGGAGCCGGGACCGCTGGCGGCTTTCAGGCGCACCTCAATCTCGATGCCGGTCTCCTGGGTGAAATCGAGGAGGCGGTTGGAGAGGATCAACGCGGCGGGCGAACCGCTGGAGGGGTCAAAGTCGGGGGGCAGCCAGAGAGTGAGGCTTTGGGGAATGGAGGGCTGCGGGGTTGGAGTGGCGGCTTCCGGCGGTTGGGGCGTGGGAGTTTGGGGAGCCGGGGTGGGGGTGGTTGGCTGAGCGTCGGGAGTCAAAAAGGGGAGCTGAATTTGCTCCAATACGTTACACGCTCCTGCGGTAAGCAGGGCGATGAAGGCCAGCCAGCCCAAAAGGGTTGTGACCCGGTTCCGGTGCGGGTTCCGCCTGTGTGAGACGGGCGGAACCCGCGAAGAGTCAAAGGAGGTCATTCGAGTTTGATGGATTCGCTGACCAGAGCGGTCAACAGTTTGACACACTGCTGAACATCGCGGAAGTCAACCATTTCGGAGGGGCTGTGAATGTAGCGCGTGGGGATGGACAGGCAACCGGCGGGAACGCCCGAGCGGCTGAGCTGGATGGCGCGCGCATCGGTCGTGCCGCCTTCCAACACTTCCATCTGGTAGGGCAGGCCCAGTTTTTCGGCAGTGGCGACCATCCAGCGAATGATGCGGGGATCGGCCAACATGCCGCCGTCGCGGACTTTGATGGCGGGGCCTTTGCCGAGGGCGACTTCCATCTTGACGCCCTTGGGGGTATCTCCTGTGCGGGTCACATCGACCGCCAGGGCCAGGTCGGGGTCCACACCGTAGCCGGCAACCGTCGCGCCGCGCAGGCCAACTTCTTCTTGCGTGCTGAAGACGAAGTAGATTTCATGGGGGGAGGATTTGAGCTCTTTGAGAGCGGCGATCATCACGGCCACGGCAATGCGGTCATCCATGGCTTTGGAGACCAGGCGGTCGCCCAGCTCGAGGTAGGGGCGCACAAAGGCGGCTACGTCGCCGACTTTGACCGGGCAGGAGGCGCGATCGGAGGCGCCCACGTCGATGAACATGCGGTCAATGGCGGGGACTTTGTCGGGGGCATCGGGTTTTTCCATGTAAATCACGCCGCCGGTGCCGTCGAGGAATTGGACGCGGGCCCCGACGCAGTGGATGGGGTAAATGCCGCCGATGGTGGAGAAGCGCACGAAGCCGTTCTCGTCGATGTGGGTGGCAATGACGCCGATTTCATCCATGTGGCCGGAGAGCATGATGCGCAGGCCGCCGGGGCCTTTTTGGCCTTTGCGGGCGATGAGGTTGCCCAGGGCATCGACTCGAATTTCATCGACCAGCCCGGCGATTTCGGCGCGGATGACCTCGCGCACAGGAGCTTCGTACCCGGAGGGTGCGACTGTTTCAACCAGTTTTCGGATTAATTGCTTCATTTTTGGCACTCCAAGAGCAGTTCAATTAGCGTTCGGCAGCCAGCACGGAGCGCTCGAGGCGCAGCAGGGCATGGTAGAGGAGGGCAAAGGTGTTTTGCCAATCGGATAAGCGGACCAGCGAAGCGGCAGTGTGAAGGTAGCGCCCTGGCACGGATAAGGAGATGGCGGGAATGCCGCTGCGGACTTTGTGCATGGCGGCGGCATCGGTTCCGCCCGCGCCGGGCTGGCGGAATTGATAGGGGATGCCCAATTCGTCGCCGGTTTGGGCCAGGTGGCGGATGAGGCGCGGATCGGAGAGGGTGCCGATGTCGGCGATGTAAATGGCAGGGCCGGCATCGAGGCGGGTGTTGTATTGGGTGTTCTCGCTGTCGTCCCACATGGGCAGGTCGACGGCGGGGGTGGAGTCGAGGGCAATGGCGATGTCGGGATTTAAGCCATAGGCCGCTACACGCGCGCCGCGCAGGCCGATTTCTTCCTGGACGGTGAAGGCGGCTAACAACTCGACGTTGGCGGGCGGGTTCTTGACCAGCTCGATGAGCGAGGTGACGCCCAGGCGATTGTCGAGGGCTTTGCCTACCAGGGAGGGGCCGAGCTGGCGGAAGCGGGTGGCAAAGGTGGCGCGATCGCCGATTT
>JAEXTI010000490.1 GCA_023406965.1 Chloroflexota bacterium | reverse complement strand
AAAGGGTAAATTCAGGTAAAATAATCCGACAGGAAAGTCCAAAATGGATACGAGCGCTCTCACCCGTGAACAACTCGAAAATCGCCTGGTCGCCTTGCATCGCGCCAGCCTGGAATTGGTGCGCGATGTTTCGCCGGAATCGCTGATGGAACGAATTGCCAGCCTGGCGTGCGAGCAGGTGTCAGCTCGTTACGCGGCGGTAGGCATCCTGCATGAAAACGGCAAGTTGGAAAAATTCATCCCGGTGGGGGTGAAGGCTGAGGAAACCCAGCGTATGGGACACCCGCCGGTGGGCAGCGGTCTGATTGGCCTGCTGATGCACGGCTCAGAGACGGTTCGTGTGGCGAATATCGGGACGGACAGCCGCTCGGCCGGATTCCCCACGCACCACCCTCACATGACCTCTTTCCTGGGAGTGCCCATTCGCTACGGCGACGAGCAGTTGGGTCAAATCTACCTGACGGACAAGACGGACGCGCCTGAGTTCAACGCCGACGACCAGGTGGTGATCGAAACGCTGGCTGGGTATGCGGCGGTGGCGTTATTCAACGCCCGGCTGGTCAAGCACCTCACCGAGCGGCAAGAAAGCCTGACACGGCGCACCGAAACACTGGCCCTACTCAACGACCTGGCAACTTCTCTCGCTTCGGCGACGGACATCGACCGAATCATGACGAAGGCGCTCAGCCATGTCACCGAATATTTGCACCTGGACGCGGGCGAGATTTTCTTGCGACAGGAGGCGGGCAAATACCTGCAAATGGCGTCACACCAGGGCGAGTTGGTAACGGCCTTATGGTCGAAAAACCAGTTCCAACCCGGGGAAGGCGTGGTGGGAATGACCGCCGTCAGTGGGCAGCCCAGCCTGATCGACCTGCCCCAACTCGGGGGCGGGCTGGCCTATGATGGGTACGGCTTTAGCCCAGAGTTGAACGAAGCCAAAGTTCACCAGGTGGCTTGCTACCCGCTGAGCGGGCGCAGCGAGGTGCTGGGGGTGTTGTGCGTGGCTACCAGCCGAGAGAATCCGCTGGGCGAACTGGAGATGCAGTTCCTGACGGCAATCAGCTTCTGGGTGGGCACGGCCATCGAGAATGTGCGTCTCAACTTGCAGCAGCGGAGATTGGCCGTGCTGGAAGAACGCGAGCGCATCGGCATGGACCTGCACGACGGCATCATTCAAGATATTTACGCGGTGGGGCTGACTCTGGAACACGCCCGGCTGCTGCTGGCCGAAGACCCGGCCGCCACCCGCACGCGCATCGAACAGGCCATCAACGACCTGAACAGCACCATCCGCGACATCCGTTCGTATATTCTTGACCTGCGGCCGCGCAAGCTGCACGAAGAAAATCTGATGGACGGCCTGCGCCGCCTGGCAGCCGAGTTCCGCGCCAACACATTGGTTGAGGTGAGTATTCAAGGCCCGGCCAACGAAAAGATTCCTCTGCCGCAGGCGCGGGCGCTGGTGTTGTTTCACATTTGCCAGGAAGCCCTGGCCAACACCGCCAAGCATGCCCACGCCCGGCATGTCAACATCAGCCTGTGGACCACTTCGGATCGGGTCTTGCTGGAGGTGAGCGACGACGGGCGCGGGTTCGACCTGGATGCCGTCACGCTCACCCTGGGGCATGGTCTGTCCAATATGCAAACGCGGGCTCATTCGGCGGGCGGAGAGATTGAAATCACCTCGGAAGCCGGGATGGGGACGACCATTTTGGTGTGGGTACCGTTGTGAGTTTGACCCCGCAGGACCCGCAGAAGCGCGCTCAGGGCGTGCAACGTATGTTCGCAAGCATTGCGCCGCGCTACGATCTGATGAACCGGCTGATGACCGGGGGCATGGATCTACGCTGGCGGGTCGAAGTGATCCGCCGGGCGCGCATTGGGGCGGGAGATCACCTGTTGGATTTGGGCGCGGGAACCGGCGATTTGGCCCGCGAAGCGCTCAAGCAGACGCCGGGCGCGGGGGTCGTGGCGGCAGATTTCACGGTGGAGATGATGCAAACCGGCCGCAGCCGCTACGGGAAACCCCGGGACTGGTCCGGAGCAGACGCGCTGAACCTGCCTTTTCCCGATCAATGTTTCGACGCGGTGGTTTCGGGCTTTTTGATGCGTAACGTGGTGGACGTGCCGCGGGCGCTGGCCGAACAGTATCGGGTATTGAAACCCGGCGGGCGGCTGGTGACACTGGACACGACCCGGCCACGCGAGAACCTGCTCAGCCCTTTCATTCGTTTTCACATGCGCAAGGTGATTCCCTGGCTGGGCGGATTGCTTTCGGGCGATCGCTCGGCTTATACGTACCTGCCGGAAACTTCGGAGAACTTCTTAGAGGCCGAGGTTCTTCTGGCGCGCATCCGCGAGGCCGGATTCCGCGAGGCCGGATTCCGCCGACTGAACTTCGGCACCGTGGCTATTCACTGGGCTGAACGCTGAGTCAAGCCCTGCCTTCAAACTCCTCGATCAAGCGGGCAAAGTATTCGCCCAGGTAACGCTCGCGCTCTTCAGCCATGCCGATGGCCCGGGGGGTAAACAGGCGCGCCTTGACCTTGCGCAGCTTGAACAGGTACTCGTGGTAGGCGCTGTGCGGCTCGCCTTCTTCTTCCACGCCCGTATCGAGGAATTTCTGCGAGGGGGGATAGTAGAAGGGCGTGTTGCGAATGGCCGCATAGGCGATGACGCGCGCCACGCCGATGGCGCCCAACACGTCGAGTTTATCGGCATCAAAGAGCACCTTGGCTTCCAGGGTGACAGGGGTCTCGCCGTCGCTGCGGTAGCGATGCGCGCGGATGCAGTGCTGGACGGCGGCGATGCGTTCGGCGGGCCAGCCTTCGGCGGTTAAGACTTCGGCAGCGAAGGCCGCAGATTCGTGGTGGTGACTCTTGCGCCCTTCTCCAGCAGGGTGGCTGCCTTCGGCATCGTGCAGCAGGGCGGCTGCGCGAACAATTTCGAGGTCGGCGCCTTCCATGTGGGCCAGTTCCTCGGCCAGATGGTAAACACGCAGAACATGGTCGAAATCATGCACAGAATCGGCTTGGGCATACCAGGCACGGGCTTGTTGAAGGGTAGGCATGAGGGCAGCTCCGGGGACAAGATAGGCTGATTATACATGCTCAACCTGGCCCAGGCGAGCCAAAAGCGTCTATAATCCATTTAACGATCAGTCCGAAGGACTTCCATAAACTGAGCGGGGACTTCAGCCCCGCGAAGTGGAGAGAAAACAAATGAATTTCCGCTCGCGCGCATTATCGGTTTTCATCCTGGTCGTCTTTCTATGGAGCCAAAGCCAACCCAGGTGGCCCGGCCAGGCAGAGGCCCCGCTGCCCCCCGAACAGGTGGAAAGCTATAGCGCTTCATTTCTCAACCGGCTGTCTCCCGAATTGCGCGCAGCGGCGGAAAACGGCGGGGATGAACCGGTCATGGTGACCGTGATCATGGACCCCGGAGCCAATCCCGGCAAGTACATGCAGCGCTACGCTCTCAGCCGCGAGGTGGCGGGTGTGCAGTGGGCGGTAGGCGACATCCCGGCCTCCCGCCTGGAGAAACTGGCTTCGGCGCCGGGGGTGAGGGCCGTCATTTCACCCGAAACTTTCCAGACCACCGAAGCCCCAGGCCTGGATGAACTGCGCAACGCTCCCCAAATCCCCAGCCCCGAGCTGGCCCGCCAATGGCTGCTGGGTGAGTCGGAAGCCGCCCGCGAAATCCAGGCGCTGGCTGGCAAATGGGCGCGCGAGCTGCAGCCCCCCGCCGAGACAACCTCCCTGAACCCCGGCACGCTGACGCGGCCGATGGAAATTCACGGCGCGCCGGCGGCGCACGCACAGGCAACCGGCGCGGGCGTACGCGTGGCAATCGTGGACACCGGCGTGGATTTTGCCCATCACGACCTGCAGGGCACGCAGCATACTTTGGCCTCGGGGCCGTACGCGGATTGGCCGTTTGCCTACGACACCATCTCTGGGGCGCGCTACGCCATCGAGCCGGGCTATGCCTTTGACCCCGGCAACCAGATGGCGGGTTTTGGTTACACTCGCTATGCGCATACCCTGCCCGTGCCCGCGCCAAGTTGTAACGGTAGCACATGTTCGGCAGACCTGCCCTTTGATTTGGGCATTGTCCAGATTACCATCCAGGCCGCCTGGCCGGACAATTCGGAGAGTGGGCAGTACTATTACACACTGCATCCCGATTACCTGCTACCCTATGCGGCTTTTGAAATGGGTCTGGGCTACACCGAGCTATATTTCGGCTCTCCGCTGGTTGTTGTAGCCGATCGAACTATGACCGGCGTATACGACACCGTCTACGTGGATGCCAACTATGACCACCAGATGCTCTCGCTGGACGAGATCATGACTCAGGCGCGCCCGCTAGCAGGGGCCGACCTGAACGGCGACGACACCTGGGACCTGTCCGCCGGGCTGCTGGGATGGATTTCGGATGGTCAGAACCACCCGCCGGGCGTGGCGATGCTCTACCCGGAGGTGGCCAAAGCGCCCGTGCCCGAGGCGGGTCGCCTGCTGGTTTTCATCAACGACGAGCACGGCCACGGCACTAACTGCGCCGGGCAGGTGGTCAGTCAAGGGGTGATCAGCGACCCGACTCGAATCGGCCCGCGCAGCGGCTTTTTAAACGGCGCGGTGGTGCAGGGAATTGCGCCGCAAGCAGAAATCATTGCCATCGAAAACGGCTTTGAACTGCCCCTGGATGCCTGGACGCTCGCGGCTTTGGGGTTGGACGGGCTACCCCAGACGGGAGACGAGGCCCAGGTGGTGAGCAATTCGTGGGGAGCCAGCGCGCTCATCGAAGACGGATGGGACGAAATCTCGCGCTTCGCGGCCGAACTCAACCGCACCGACGCGCCGCAGGTCAGCTTCCTGGCGGCCACCGGTAACGGCGGGCACGGTTACGGCACCGTCACCAGCCCCGGCGGTGGGACGATCATCGACGTGGGAGCCAGCACGTTCAACGGAGACACGATCTACTTTGAAGACGTGGCCCCCGCCCAATTCCTGTACGGAGATGTGCAGCCCTGGTCCAATCGCGGGGCGGGCACGCAGGGTGATATCGCCCCCGACGTGCTGGCAGTGGGCGCCTGGGGCCTGGGCCCCAACCCGCTCAACTACTATTACGGCAACGGGCAGGCCGCCTACGATATCTTCGGCGGCACATCCATGTCCACGCCGCTGGCCGCCGGCGGGATGGCGCTGATCTATCAGGCCTTCCAGCAGGCGCACGGTCGCTGGCCCACCTGGGCCGAGGCCCACGACCTGCTGCTCAACGGAACGGATGATTTGGGTTATGATGCACTCACCCAGGGCGCAGGCAACATGCGCGTGGACCGCAGCGTGGCGGCAGCGCTGGGTACAAGCGTGACCGTCTCGCCGGCGCAGTGGACGCCCGGCACAGCCTTTCCCGCCTACCCGGCGGTGATGCAGGCAGGGGAAAGCGCCGCCGGAACGTTCACCCTCACCAACCCCACCGCCGGCGCAGTGAGCGTGACGGTGACGGGCAGCCAGCTCAAAGCGGTGCGCGTAGAGAGCTTCCAGGTGCCCTACACCTATCCGCGGCCCACCATGCCCGCCATCTATCCCCTCTACCTGGAAGACTTGACCGATCTGATCGAGGCAGTGAACCCGGATTTAGTGCGCGCCGAGGTGATTCTGCCTTTTGAATCCTTTGATTCGGATGGAGATTACTATTTCGAGCATTCCTGGGAGGTCTTCTTTTACAACTGGGCCGACCTGGATGGCGATGGAAAACTATGGGACGATTTGAACCACGACGGGCAGATCGGCTCGGGCGAGCTGGACATGGACCCGCTGACCAACCTGTCCGAGTACAACCGCTATACCTCGGCTTACCCCGGTGGAACTGCCCTGCAAGTGGAGGTGGGGCGCGAATCGCTGGCGCTGGGCCAACAACGCGGCGACGGCGTCTTCCTGGGCCTGGACTGCTCCTTCTGCGGCGAGTCCACGCCCTTGCAGGTGCGGGTGACCTTCTACCGCGAGGAGCCCTGGCCCTGGTTGACCTTACCCGCCGCCCCCATCGGCGTTCCTGCGGGAGGAACGGTCAATTTTCAGACCACGCTGAATATCCCCGCCAACACCGAACCCGGCTCGTACCAGGGCATGATCCGCCTGGCGCTGCCCACCCACTCGCAGACCCTACCTGTGCTGGCGCACGTGAGAGCCGAGATTGGCAATCTTCAATTTGGACAAACGCTCTCCGACCCCGACAGGCCCTTTGAAAACGCACAACTGATGGGTGGTTTTGACTGGCGCTGGCGTTACGAGTCGGGCGATTGGCGCACCTTTTACTTCAACGTGCCGGAAG
>JAEXTI010000425.1 GCA_023406965.1 Chloroflexota bacterium | reverse complement strand
CCACTGTCCCAGGCTCAAGCGGGGCGGATTAATCGTCGTCGTCATTGCTCGTCGACACGCGGTCGGACTCTGCTTGCAGAGACAGCTCGTCGATCAACACGTCGATTTCGCCATCCAGGACGGCGGGCATATTGAAGGAGGACACCCCAATGCGGTGGTCAGTGATGCGGGACTGGGGGAAGTTGTAAGTGCGGATCTTCTCAGAGCGCTCCCCGCTGCCTACCTGGGAACGGCGGGTGGCTTCCAGCTCTTCCTGGCGTTTGTTGGCTTCAATTTCATACAACTTGGCGCGCAAGATGCCCATGGCGCGGATCTTATTTTGCAACTGCGAGCGCTCATCCTGGCAGGCGACCACAATGCCGGTGGGCAGGTGGGTGAGGCGCACCGCGGTGGAGTTCTTCTGAACATTTTGTCCGCCCGCGCCTGCCGATTTGTAAACATCGATTTTGATATCTGCTTCGGGGATATTTACCTCGACCTCGTCCACTTCAGCCAGGATGTTTACGGTGGCGGTGGAGGTGTGAATGCGGCCAGAGGCTTCGGTGACGGGGACACGCTGCACGCGGTGGACGCCCGACTCGTATTTGAGCCGAGAGAAGGCGCCTTTTCCCTTGACATTGAAAATGATTTCTTTATAGCCGCCGATACCGGTTTCGTTTTGAGACAGGATTTCAATGCTCCAGCGGCGTTTTTCGGCGTAGCGGCTGTAAATGTGGAACAGGTCTCCGGCAAAGAGGGCTGCTTCGTCGCCACCGGTGCCGGCGCGGATTTCGACGATGACGTTGCGGTCATCACGAGGATCTTTAGGCACGAGCAGGGCTTTGAGCTCTTTTTCGAGCGCTTCGGAGCGCGGCAGAAGGGAGGCGAGGTCAGCCTGAGCCAGTTCGCGCAGTTCGGCGTCGTCTTCTACTTCTAGCGAGCGGGCTTCTTCGATTTGTTTGAGGACGGTGCGATATTCGCGGGCTTTTTCGACGATCGTCTCGATCTGAGTGCGTTCTTTGGCTATCTCCGCAGCGCGCTGATAATCGTCTCCGATCTCTTCGAGCTGTTTGCCCAGATCTTCATAATGAGCTTCAATATCTGCTAATTTTTCCAGCATACTACGTCTTTCTCTCGTGATGAAATCGGGCAGCCTACATGCCGCCCCAAACAGGGTATTATACCACTTTGGCTTCTTTGGATTTGTTTTTCCTCTGCAAGACCCGGCGGATGGGGGGCAAGCGAAGGAGCAGGAGCAAGAGGACGATGCCACCGTAGATCCAGGGTTGGAGGACACTGCCGCTGAAGGCCAGGAAATCGCCTTTGGCCACCCAGCCGTAGTGGAACACCGCCAGCAGGGCAGCCAGGTATGCCAGGCGGTGCAGCCCTTTCCAACGCTTGCCCAGGCGAGCCTTCCACCAGCGGAAGGAGGTGACTGCCAGCGCCAGCAGGATGATCAGCGCCGCCAGGCCGACAATGATGTAACGCTTTTCGGCTAGCTCGCGCGAGAGGAGTTCAAGGGAGAAGCCGTAATCGACACCGGCAAAAAGGATGAAATGCGTGGTGGCATAAAAGGCGGCGTAGAGGCCTAGCGGGCGTCGGAACGTGTTGACCGGACGCCAGCCGGTGAGGATGAAGACCGGCGTGCAAGCCAGAGAGGCCATCAACAGCAGGATGGCTGCCTGACCCATGCGCTGGGTGGCATCTTGAATGGGGTTGACCGAAAGCCCGCCGGTGAGGGTGGCCAGGAGCAGGAGCGCCAGCGGGAGCAGGGCCGCGGCATGCATGAACAGCCGCAACGGGTCGAGCCGGGGTTGTGCGGGGGGCATCTACTCGCGCTTGGTGCCGTCGGGGAAAGTGGTGCCGACCAGCGATTTGGCGCGGGTCAAGCGGTGATCGGTGGCATTGGTGCCCGAGAGGTCGGCCCCGGTGAGGTTGGCGTTGGTCAGGTCGGTGGCGCCGAGGTTGGAATCGATCAGGTTGGCTTCGCTCAAGTCGGCGTCCGACAAGTCTGCTTCGGCCAGGTTGGCCTCGCGCAGGTTGGCTTTGCGCAGATCGGTGCCGCGCATGTTGGCGCGGCGGAGGTCGGCGCCGATCAGTTTGGCGCCATGCAAGTTGGCGCCGCCGAGGTTGGCATCGATCATAATCGCGCCGCGCAGGTCGACGTTTTGCAAGTTTGCGCCGATGAGGGTGGCGCCGTTCAGCGCTACGCCGCGCAAATCCATACCGGAAAGATCAATATGGCTGAGCCACAACGGCTTCGGCTGGTTCAAAAGCATGTAAATATCGTAGCTGGAAAATTCGGCCATAGGAGTGACTCCTTCATCATCAACACTGTAATATCTATTTCGTTCAACGGGTAAATACTCCGCTGCTGATTGATCAGTTGACCTAATTATACTGTGAGTTTGGGTTTGATATAGTTGAGGGTGCGATACAAAAGGATTGCTGTTTTGGATCGTTGTTTAGCTAGAGATGGAGAGGCTCTTTGGAAGTTACGAATTTCAGTACACGGATGCCCAAATTTGTGCCCCTTGACATAATTAGAAATATTTATATAATTAGAATTATGTCTAATAATGATTTTGTTCCCTCCCCCCTGCTGACGCTCACCTCGGACGATCAGATCCGAGCGTATGTAAATCCCACACGGATGACCATTTTGACGCTGCTGGCCCAAGAAAAAAGCTCTGTTTCTGGGGTTGCCCGCCAACTGGGTGTGCATCCGGCCAACCTGACTCATCATTTCAAATTGCTTGAAAAAACCGGACTGATCGAGCTGGTTGAAAGGCGCGAGACCGGGAAAAACCTGGAAAAACTCTATCGCGCCAAAGCCTACCAGTTTATCGTCAGCGCGGGGGATGGGGCAAGCGAACAAAAGTTGCTGGCTTTGTCCATTCTGCGCGATAACCTGACCGCAGCCGTGCAGAGCCTGACGGATCCTGAGGACGAACGACCGGTGTTGGGCGTTCTCAAAAGTGTGCGCCTGAGGCCCGAGGATGTGGAGTTGTTCGGGGCCCGGCTGCAGG
Source organism: Chloroflexota bacterium (assembly GCA_023406965.1). The sequence goes on along the minus strand of JAEXTI010000425.1, from coordinate 1,569 downwards.
CGCTGGCGGATGAGTTCGAGGGTCGCGCAGCCGAGACGGGGGATGTGTACAGCCTGAACGCAAGTTTGTATCCAACGGAAGCGAGCAGCGGCCCGGCGCGTAAAATCATCCTCCGGCCGGGAGCAGAGTCGAAGGGATAGACGGCTGAAAAATTGAGGCGGCAAAGGTTGAGCGTGAACATTCGCTCGATCGGTGTTCGCGTTGATTAAATCTGTATAATAAAGGATCTTTGGATGTCAAAAAAAACTGTTAAGAAAATGATGCAATGGGTTTTTGGGATCGGGTTGGGAATAGCCGTCGCGGCTGGGGGGCTTGTCCTGTTTCAATTGAACCGGGGCAAAAAAAATCTGGCTGAGTATATTCGCGCTCACCCGGACAGTACAGCCGTGGTGGCGTATACCATTGACGAAAACGGGCAGCCTGTTCTAGATGGGAGCGAGATTTACCATAACCCCGATGCGGCGCTGGTGCTGGCATCCACCATGAAGACGGTGGTGGTGGCGGCTTATGAGGCAGCCGTTGAGGTTGGGGAGTTGAACCCGAATGAGCTGGTGTCGATCGCTGACGTGGAGCAGTTTTACCTGCCCAAGACCGACGGTGGAGCGCACACGGCCGGCCTGGCAAAACTGGGGCAGGCCACAGACGCCGACGGCTTTGCGAAGGATCCATCTGCCAAAATACTACTGGACGACATCGCCCGAATTGTGATCCACAACAGCGGGAACGCTGAAACAGACTACCTGCTGTCTCGCTTGACCGAAAAACGGATTGCCGAGACCCTCAAGGCGGCTGGTTTCGAGCAGCACAGCCCGTTTCATTCGATATTGGGGATCAGTTTGGCGATGATGAATCATGAGGCGTCTCTCACGGATGCTGCCCGGCGGCAGGCGCTGGTGGCGGAAGTGACTTCCGGTGATTTCAGCGTCCTGGAAAATCTGGCGGATTTATACCTGCATGACCCAGCGTGGCGGTCGGCGCAACTGGCCTTTATGAAGTCGGAGGCGTTTCTTCAGACTGCCAATCAGATGGGCTGGGAGGGGCAGGTGGAATGCAGCCAATTGTTCCCCAAGAGTACCGCGCGGGAATATGCGCATCTGATGGCCCAGATTGTTAGCGGACAGCTTATTTCTCCGGCTGTCAGCGCACGCTTGCAGCAAAAACTGGAGACTGCGCCGGCGGACGGCCCAATGCGGTTCATCTTCCACCAGCGCTACGGAAGCAAAGACGGGGTGACGGCGGGGGTGTTGAATTTGGTGTCTTATTCACAGCCGAAGGGTAAGGCCTGGGTGGGGAAGACCCGCGTGGTAGTGATTTTGTGCAATGACCTGCCTGTCGATTTATGGTTATCGGCCATGAAGTCCCAGAGCCTGTATTTGCTGCAGGCAGATTTGGCGAGAGGCAAGGGGTTGTAGGGCAGGGCCATTCGCAAAGTACTGCCAACGGTCCTGCTTTGGCGTGAAAGACCCACCCCCTCCCAGCGATGGTTTGCGCAGCGCTGGGAGGGGGAAACTATTTCTTTGGGGTAGAGGGCGGAGCCCAGGGCCGGGCGCGACCCCCACCCCCGGCAAA